>JBAWHH010000289.1:0-2156 GCA_049593715.1 Rhodocyclaceae bacterium | reverse complement strand
GCGCCAATTGGAGTGAAGCCACAATCCGAAGATGCAACGTGGCAAGCTTACCCGGCCCCGGTCGCCCACGCCAACGTCCAAGCATTGCCCAGCAGGGAATAGTCATCCGACCACCAAGGCCCTCGCCTCCTGCGTTGCGCTATCCCTTGATGCGTCATACAATCCGCGCCTTCGAGTCCCGATACCAATTTGGACCGCATTGATTTCAGGCACTTGTGCCCGGCGTGTCCGTCGTTCTTGCGCTGCAGTCCCGCCGTATTCCCGGCTCCGCTAGCCGGCGGATCAGTAACAAAAACAGGAGGGTCAGAACGTGAAAAAGGCGAAAATCCCGTTTGTCCTGGCGCTGGTTGCGCCTCTGGCCGGACCGCTGTGGGCGCAATCTGCTCCCCCGGCTGGCGATGCGCCGCCGCAGGCCGTTGCACGTCCTTCCGGCGATGCCGCCGGGCCCGCGGCAACCCTGAAGGATGTCGCCCAGAAGGCGGTCCTAAACAACCCCGAAGACCAGGCGCGCTGGCACGCCTTCAAGGCTGCGACCAATGAGAAGGACGTTGCGCTCGGCGGTTATTTCCCGCGCGTTGACCTGGTCGCCGACAGCGGCCGTGAACATCTCAAGCTCGCCAATGCCGAGGAACGCAAGTTCAACCGCGATGGCGTGGCGCTGACCCTGAACCAGATGCTGTTCGATGGCTTCGCCACCAGAAATGAAGTCAAGCGGCTGGACGAGGCGACCCGCACACGCTATTTCGAACTGCTGGACGCCTCGGAGACCGCGGCCCAGGAGGCGGCGCGGGCCTATCTGGACGTCCAACGTTATCGGCGTCTGGTGGCGTATGCCCAGGAAAACTATGCCCAGCACAAGCTGCTCTTCGACCAGATTCAGAGCAAGGCCATGGCCGTCGTCGGCCGGCGCGTGGATATGGAACAGGCCGGCGGCCGCCTGGCCCTGGCCGAGTCCAACCTGGTCACCGAGACGTCCAACCTGCACGACGTCACGGCGCGCTACCAGCGCCTTCTCGGCGAATTGCCGCCACTGCAGTTGGCCAGTGCCGATCTGGCCAAGCTGCCATTGCCAAAGGCCCGCAACGAGGCCGTTGCGGTGGCGATGAAACAGAGTCCGGCGTTGCAGGCGTCGATTGCCAATCTGCGTGCGGCCCAGGCCGAGCGCGAAGCGCAGCGTGCCAATTTCATGCCCCGCCTGGATCTGCGGGCACGGGGAGACTGGCGCGGTAACAAGGACGGCGTCGACGGCGGCTACCGCGACCAAGTGGTGGAACTGGTGCTCAACTACAACCTGTTCAAGGGCGGCAGCGATCAGGCGCGACTGCGCCAGTTCGCCGAGCGCATGGACCAGGCCAAAGATCTGCGGGACAAATCGTGCCGCGACGTGCGCCAGACCCTGGCCATCGCCTACAACGACACCCAGCGCCTGGTCGAGCAGTTGCGCTTCCTTGATGAGCACCAGCTTTCCACCGAAAAGGTGCGCGATGCCTACCGCAAGCAGTTCGACATCGGGCAACGCACGCTGCTCGATCTGCTGGATACGGAGAACGAACTCTTCCAGTCCCGGCGTGCCTACGTGAATGGACAGGCCGACCTGGAAATCGCCCATGCCCGTGCCCACGCTGCGATGGGTGACACGCTGTCCTCCCTCGGCCTGAAGCGCCTGGATGCCCAGGTGGAGGACGATCCCCAGGCCGATCCCGCCGCGGCAGACATCTCTGCCATTTGTCCGGCGGACGCGCCTGTGCCGGTGGAAACCGACAAGGCGGCGATCCTCGCCCAGGCCCTCGCAGCCTCGCCCAACAGCCGTGGAACATCTCCCCAGCCGCCCGCGGCGCCGATGGGCGATGCGGATCTGCAACGTGCGCTGACTTCCTGGGCAGCGGCCTGGTCCGCCAAGGATGCGCAGGCCTACCTTGGCTTCTATGCGCCGCAGTTTCAGACCGGCAAGCTTTCCCGGCAGAAATGGACGGCCCAGCGCAAGGCGCGGCTGGCCGAACCGGGGACCGTGGCCGTCACAGTGAAAGATGTTGTGGTGCGCAAGACGGGGCCCGATTCGGCGACCACCACTTTCCGCCAGACCTACCAGGCGGGAGGCAAGGCCGCGACCAGCACCAAGCGCCTCGATTGGGTGCGCTCCGGTGGCGCCTGGCTGA
>JBAWHH010000288.1:0-5821 GCA_049593715.1 Rhodocyclaceae bacterium | reverse complement strand
CTTTTCCGCCAGGCTCTCGATGGAGTCTACGAGGGACAAACCGGCACGCAGCAGCGTGTGCAATTCCTGGCTGAAAAGCACGAGGGGAAAGCGGCTGCGCCGCCCGCCGCCGACCGCCGGCAACCCGCCGGAGCGGGCGACGGAAATTACCCGCAGCCCCTGGGCTTCGGCCTGGCGTTCCGCATCGGCCGCCGTCGGCGCATCGAAGATCGCCTCGACGACGCCTTCCGGGCGGCGTAGCGCCTTGACTTTGAACTGCATGGCGCAAAGGCTAGCGGCTAACCGGAGATCGCCTCATTGCTGCCAGTTGCCGAGATCCTCGTTCTCGCCTTCGCCGCCGGCCTGGCCATCCTTCCCAAAGGACCACAGATCGAAATCGCCGTGTTCTCCGGGCTGCTTGTACTGATAGGGATGACCCCACGGATCGGCGGGAACCGCCTTCTGCAGATAGGGGCCGTTCCATTTCGGTTCGCTGTCCGGCTTGGCAATCAGCGCTTTCAGGCCGCCATCGGTGGATGGATAGTGCCCCGTATCCAGGCGGTAAAGATCCAACGCCTTTTCCAGCGCGCCGATCTGGGCGCGGGCCGATTTGACCTCCGATTTGCCCACCTGGGAGAACAGCTTCGGCGCCACGTAGCCTACCAGCAGGCCGAGAATCACCATCACCACCAGCAATTCGAGGAGGGTGAAGCCGCGGCTGGCGCGCGGCGAAACATTTCGCAAAGTAGTCATCGACTGGTTTCTCGGGGAAAAAGTTGTGACGGGTGGCGGCGAAGGCTCCAGACCGGTTTGCTGCCGGTGACCGAACGCATCTTCGCCACCAAGGCCATGGATCAGGGGCTGACCTTGATACTCAGGGGTGGGGGAAGCGGCACGGATAGCAGCTTGTTGCCTTCGCCCACGCCCGAGAAAACCGCCATTCGAACCGGCGCCTCGGCCTGCGGAGCCTTGGCCGCGAATCTGACGGTCATCAGCGTGCCCTGGCCCTTGGCCCCTTTGCCGCCGTTGCGCGACAGGCCGACGAAAATCTTGCCGCTCGCCGGCTCCTCCCTTTGGGAGAAGTTGGTCGGACTCCCGTCGTTCTTCATCAGATCCCCCTCGCTGATGTCCACCACGCGCAGGGCGGCGGCATCGTAGGTCAGTTGAACGGCGCTGCTGACCATCGGCGTGTCGGCGCGGGTCTGCAGCGCCACCAGGAATTCCTGACCGACCTTGATTTCACTCGGGCCCTGGAGGGTGACTGCAACGGCGCCGTCCGCCGGCGCCGCGCCGCTGGTTTCTCCCGGGCCGTTCAGCGGGGGAACCGGCGTGGCGTCGGGCGGCCGGAATTCACTCGCCGGGGCTGGGGCCGGGGTTGCCGGCGTGCCGCGCAGGCCAAGAGCACCAGTGTCTGGTACGGTTCTCTGGCCGGGAAGATGGGCTTTGAGGGACGTCTCGGAGCCGGAAACCAGTTCCGTCACCGTTGGGATGAAGGGACGCACGTTATGCACGATGTGCGGCGTGATGGAAAGCATGATTTCCGTTTTCTTGGACGAGTCCGAACGGGAGCCGAACAGCCGTCCGAGGATCGGAATCTCCCCCAAAAGGGGAATCTTCGTCGAGTCACTCTTCTGGTCGTTCTGGATCAACCCGGCGAGGACCTGCGTCTCGCCATCGTTCAAGCGGATCGTCGTGGAGGCGTTGCGCGTTCCGATCTCGTAGGCGCGGGTGCCCGAGGATTCGGTGGTAACCGTATCGATGATGTTGCTGACTTCAAGATTGAGCTTGATCACCACGTCGCCGTCGAGGTGGATGGTGGGCTCCACCTCCAGTTTGAGACCAACGTCGAGATAGTTGACCGAACCGGTCACTACCGGTGTCCCGGTGGAAACCGGTGTGACGCTATTGGTGATGACCGGCACCCGCGAGCCGATGAGCACTTTCGCCTTCTCGTGGTTTTTCGCCCGGATGCGTGGGGTGGCGAGGGTGTTGATGTCGCCATTGGTCTTGGCGGCATTGAGGGTGACCGAGAGCGGGGTCGACGCGGAGAGCTGCAGCCATTTGGAGGCCAGACCATACTTGTTGCGCTGCAGGTCGGACAGGGTGATCGCGCCAGCCGCCGTACTGACGGTGCCGTCGGTCGTCGTCGTGCTGGTGATCGGATTGGTGACGGTGAAGGTCGCTGCCCCGGGCCACGCGATGCCCAGGTCGAGTGCGCCGGACTGGGTTACCTCGAGCACTTCCACTTCCATCAGGACTTCGGGTTCGGCCAGATCCTGAGACGCGATCAGCTTCTCGGCGATGCGGATGGCGTCGGGCGTATCGCGCATCACGATGAGGTTGAGCTTCTCATCCGCGAATACGTCCTTTGTCTTGAGGATGGTCTTGATCATGTTCAAGGTCTGCTTGGCCTCGGCGTTGGCGAGGTAGAAGGTCTTGATGACCAGATCCTGGTAATCCTTGCCTTTCTGCGGGGTGTTGGGGTAGATCAGCAAGGTGTTGTCGTTGATGATCCGCTTTTCCAACTGATTCTGCAGCAGCAGCAGTTCTATTGCATCTTCCACCGCCACCTTCTGCACGAAGATGGTGACTTTGAGATCGCTGCGCACGTCCTTGTCGAAGACGAAATTGAGTCCGCTGCTGCGGGACAGCACGTCGAACACCATCTTCAGGTTGGCATCGCGGAACTCCAGGGATACCGCTTTGGACAGCTTCGACTTGACCGCCGGGAAGGTGGTCGCTTGCCTAACCCGGGCCTCGTCGATGCGGGCGCGCAGCTTGCCGCCGCCAGCGTGGCGCGGATTGATCGCCCTGGCGCTGTCGAGAATGCGTCCGGCGGCATCCACGTCGCCCCGATCGAACGCCGACTGCGCCTGTTTGACCAGATCGTCCACGGATTTTCGACTCTCCAGTGCCCGCATTCCCGCCAGGGCGCGCTCGTTGTTGGCGTCGATGGCGAGGACGCGGCGATACAGGGTTTCCGCCTGCGTCGCATTGTCGTTTGCCAGGGCCCGATCGCCAGCGACGTTGAGGTCGAGGATGATGCGGCCTCGCGAGGTGATCAGACTCGTTCGGTACTCCAGGTCGTTCGGCGCCCGCTTGGCCGCTTCCTCCAGCCGGTAAAGCCCCTCTTCGAATCGGCCCTGATCGATGAGGCCGAGCCCTTCATCGCGCAAACGGTCGGCGGCACAGCCTGCCAGGAAGATTGGCAGCAGCAGAACGGCCAGGATGGCCAGAGTGCGGCGTGTCGACGCGATCTTCATTCGTTCTATCCTACAAGTGGATTCCGGAGGCCCACGCGACCGAGGATCGCCGCGTGCATGGCGCAGGCGGAGACGGCGGGCACTCGGGCGGGCGGGTTGCCATTTACTGTTTGAGGAGCAGCAGCGAAAAGCGAATCTTGGCTTCCAACTCCGGGTCGCCGACTTTCTGGCGCTGGAAATCGACGTGTTCCAGGGCCAGGGTGGGCGATGCCGACAGCGCTGCGTTGATGAAGCCGCGGATATTCTGGTAGCTGCCTGTTACCGGAAGGGTGATGCGGTAGCGGGCCAGCCCCGCCTTGTCGTCCATCACCAGGGTGTACTCGCCATGGGGAAGGCTGATGCTGTGTTGTTTCGCCGCGTCGTAAATCTGCTGCAGCGAATCGGAGGCAGCGGACTCCTTGGGGAACGCCTCATAAAACGCCTTCAACTGATCCTGGGGCGATTTCACTTCGGCCGCGCCCGGTTCCTGCGGCTTCGCCTTACGTTCGGTGGCCTGGCGAACGGCAAGGCGCGTTTGCGCCAGTTCGCGCTCGGCAGGCATCACGGCAGACAACAAAAACGCCACCGCGACCGCGCCCAGGACGGCGCCCATCGCCCCCGGTATGCCCATTCGCTGGGCAGTCTCCGCCAGTGCCAGCTTACTTACGTACATCGCTCGAGAGGGCCCAGGTAGCGGTGACGCCGAAACGCACCGGCTGCTGCGGATCCTGCTGCAGGACGTCGTGCTCGGCCAGAGAGACATCGGTAAAGGCTGGGTTTTCGGCGAGCTTGCGATGGAAGGAGAGCATGGCTTCCAGGTTTTTTGCCTCCGCCGACAGTTTGATTTGTTTCTTCGCTGCGTCCGGGCTGAGGCCGAGCAGACCGACATCGTCTTCCATCACGGCTTCCAGGGCACGGAACAATTTCTCCCAGGGTACGCTGAGCTGGCCCAGTACAAGTTGCGCGTTCTGGAGGCGCTGCTCCATCTCCTTGGTTTCGCGCTGACTGTCGCGGGCGGACTGGCGCGGCGGCGCCTCGGTCTTTTCGAGTGCGGTACGTGTTCGTGCGATCTGATCGGTCACGGACCCGTGATAGCTGAACAGGGCTGCGACGGCGAGGCTGGCGAGGACGAGAAGTAAATACGCCAGGGGATGCGCGCGCGCCGTGCGCGCAAAATCCAGGGAAAGTTGCCGCATCGTCAGCGCGCCGCCAAAGCCATGGAAAACGACAAGTCTCTCTCCGCATCGATGCCGGCAGTCATGGGCAGGTCAAGTCGTTGCGGGGCCATCCCATTCACGATCGGCAAACGGATTGTGGGCAGTTCCGGCGCATGCACGTAAAGCCGGGGCAGGGGCCCGCTCCCGGTCTCCAGAAGACGCAGTTCGCGCTCGGCCAGTTCGGCGATCGACTCGGTATTCGGGACCGCCTGGTTGCGCAGTGTCTGCCAGCGGCCCGCCGTCGCCGCCAGCGCGCAGGCGCGTCCCGGCTCAGCCAGCAAGAAGAAGAAATCACCTTTGCGAAAAGCCGCCCCGAGGCGATTGAACGCCGCCATCAGGTAAGGCTGGACGGAGATCAACCGCAGCTTGCCGCCCCCCAGCCGGCGCAGGGCAGCGTCCAACTCCGGGTCTATGGCGCTGGCCAGCCGCGGGGCACGGGCCTTTTCCGGCGACAGGCGCACCACCCAATTGCGCGCTGTATCCCCATATACGCTCTCGAACGCGACGTGGGCGTAGCGTTGGTACTCCTTCGGACTGCCGATGCTGTCTTCCCAGGGGACAATCAGATAACGCACGAAATGGTTGGACAGGACGAGGACCAGTTCACCGCTGCCGCTGGCGGTGTTGGCCAGGATCTCCTTCAGGGCGGCGGTGCCCGGAAGCCATGGCGCCTCGTGGTCACCGGGTTCGACCGCCACGCCAGCCTTCAGGTCTACCGGCGTGCGAAAACCGCGTCGGCGCCTGACCAGGACTACCCGATCGGGGCACAGCGCGGCGCAATAGCGGTCACGAAACAAAAGTGACACGGTTGATTTCCTGCAATGAGGTGCGGCCGGTACGCACCAGGTCGACGGCGGAGTCGCGCAGAAAGCGCAGCCCCTTGGCGCGGGCCCGCTCCTTGATGCGCAGGATCGGCTCCTTTTCCACCAGATGCTGGCGGATCTCGTCGTCGAGAAGCAGCAGTTCGGCGATGGCCAGACGGCCCTTGAAACCCGTCCCCCGGCAGCGGCCGCAACCGACGCCTTCGACGAAATGGAATTCCTCTATCTCCAGCGCGTCGAGACGGGATTCGGCCAACAGGTCCGCGCTGGGCCGGGCCTCCTTGGCGCAATGGGGGCAGACCATGCGCACCAGGCGCTGGGCGAGGATGCCGTTGCAGGCCGAGACGAAGCTGTAGGTGTCCACGTTCATCTGCACCATGCGGCTGATGACGTCGAATACGTTGTTGGCGTGCACCGTGGTGAACACGAGGTGGCCGGTGAGCGCCGACTGGACGGCGATCTGCCCCGTCTCCTGGTCGCGGATTTCCCCTACCATGATCTTGTCGGGGTCGTGGCGCAGGATCGAGCGCAACCCGCGGGCGAAGGTCAGTCCCTTCTTCTC
>JBAWHH010000287.1:0-3130 GCA_049593715.1 Rhodocyclaceae bacterium | reverse complement strand
GATGGTCGATGATCCGGCGTGGCGGGAGCAACTCGATATCCTGGCTTCGGCCCTGCCGCGGAAAGCGGACCTGGGCACGAGAAACGCGCTCTGTTTTGCCGCCTCCGAGGCGGCGCAGGCGGGGCTGCCGGGCCGCCTGCGGGAGCGGCAGGCGCCGGAAAGCGCCGTGCTGGGGGAGCGGCGCATGCGGCCCCATACCCTCGCGCTGCTGGCGCTGCACCGGGCCCGCCTCCTGCTGGGGGCAGAGCCGGACACGTTGCGGCTTTTCATCAGCCACGCCAAAGCCGACGGCCTGTTTCTGGCCCATTCGCTGCGTTCCCTGATCAGCGAGGTGCCGGAACTGGACAAATGGTACGACGCGGACGACATCGAGTCGGGCGGGGACTGGTCCGAGGAAATCGAAGCCGCAGCGGCGAACAGCGTGCTGGTCGCCATTCGCACCGATGCCTATGAACAGAGCGCGTGGTGCCGACGCGAATTCGAGACGGCGCTGGCCCATGGCGTGCCCATCGTCGTGGTGGACGCGCTGCTGCGGCCTACCATCACCGGGTCGTCGCTGCCGTTCGCGGCCATGCCCACCGTTCGTATTCCAGATGGCAACACCCATCGGGTTCTCACCGCCGCCCTGCGTGAACACCTGCGCCTGCTGCTCGTCCGGACCCTGGTGACCGACCGCGTGCCCAAGGACGCGAAGGTGCAATGGCGCGTATGGCCGCGGCTGCCGACCCTCGGCGCGTTCCAGCGTCACGGCGACGCGCTGGCAACCCCCGAATTCTGGCTCGTACCCCAGGTCCTGGGGGCCACCGCGGACTTCAACGCAGCGCGGGACTGGCTGGCGGCGGCGAAAAGCCCCATCCGCCTCGAGTCCGTGGATGGTTTCCTGCTCCTCGCGGAAACCCTGTCGGCACCCGCCGGTCAGAATTCGGCTTAGCTGCTACGCTCGCCCATCTACTCCGGTAAATTCCATGAATCTGCCCGATCCTCGACACCTCGCCGGAATTCGTTTCGGCTTGTCCATTTCGGCCGCCCCGGACATGCCCGCGGCCGGCGACGCTGAACGCGCGGTTGCGGGACTCACCTTCCGCCTGGCTTCCACCATCCTGCTCGAAGGCGGCACGCTGCTGCTGGGGCATCGCTGGATTCCGGACGGCATCATGGAGCACCTCGCCTTCCAGGCCCGGGACAACCGCTGGAACGCGGTGCGCCGGTCCGCGGAGGCGTCGGGCGAAGCCCCTATCCTCAATCTCATTGCCTGGCCGGATTCGCCGCTCAGCGAAGACCGCAACGCCCAGAGGATGATTGCGGAAGGTGTGCTCAGCGTGAGGCAGGTGCCCCCGCCCGGCATCGCCATGGACCAGTTCGACGTCGATCCCGCCAAGGCACTCGCCTCCGATCTAGGCCAGTTTGCCCGCATCCGCGCGCTGACCGCGCTGCGCCAGGAGATGGTCCGCTGCACCGATGCGCGGGTATGCGTCGGTGGCGCCGCCGGCAATCCGTTGCGGCGCTTGCCCGGGGTGATCGAAGAGGCGCTGCTCACCGCCAAGGCAGGCAAGCCCCTGTACCTCTCCGGTGCGCTGGGCGGGGCTGCGAAGGCGATGGCGGATGCCTTGCTGCGCCGCCGCCTGAGTGACGAGGCCCGTGCCATGTTCTTCACCCCGCCAGCGATTGCCGGCCTGTTATCGGCCCATAGTGCCGCGTTTCCCGTTCCCCCCGAAGAAGGGCCCAGCAGTGAAGACGGGTGGAACGCCCTCGACGACCTCCAGGCGATCCCACTGGCACAGCTCGGCGCGAAGTCCGGACTGACCGAAGAAGAGTATGTCCAGCTCCTCACTTCCACCGACGTCCAGCGTGTCCTGGGGCTGGCGATAGCGGGCATCAACCGTCTGCGCGGGAGCGGGTCGTCTCCTGTCTGAATGCCGTCGAGGTGTCCCGCCAGGGCGATTTTGGAAGCGGCGGCCCTGAACGGGGCGGCACTGTTGCAGGCGCGGCTTCTTACGCGGCCTCCCTGGCCCCGCTGAGGATCCGGTTCAGTTCCGGTACGCACGCGCCGCAGCCGGTGCCGCACGGCAGGCGTGCCTGAAGCTTTGCCAGGTCGGTGGCGCCGGTGGAGATGGCGCTTTTGATCTGGTCGGCGGACACGTCCCTGCAGGCGCAGACGATGCGGCCACGGGCCGGCTGGCCGGCGGGCGCCTTCGCAACGGGGGCGAATAACAAGCGGCGTAGGGGGCTTGCCGGCTGATCGGCGAGCATGGCCGCCCGCAGCCAGTCCGCCGCCGCTGTTTCGCCGAACAAGGCGATGCCAACCAGGCGGTCGTGTTCGATCAGTGCCCGCTTGTTGATATGCCGGCTCGGGTCTTCGTAGTGCAGGGGTGCCGCTGCCAGACCCGCGGCGGTGAGGATCGGTTCGAGCAATTGCGCTGAGGGCGCGCTCTTGGCCGCCAGATGCAGCGTGATGACCGGCTCGTTCCGGCCGCAAAGCGTCAGGCTGGCGTAGTCGAATTGCTCCAGGAAAGGCGCCAGGGCGGACTCGATCTCCAGGGCGGTTTCGGCTGCCGCCGCGCCTCTCGCCTGGCGCAGGAGCACACCCCGCCAGGGCAACTCGGCCCGGACAAGGGCTATCGCCCCATGCTTGAGTTCCGGCTGCCGGGAGTAGGGATCGACGGTCGCGGCGATCAGCTCGTTGGCCCCCGCATGGGCGAGCCGGCGCCGGCCCCAGTGCATGGGCACGAAAACGTGGCCGGGCTTGAGGGCCGGGTCTGCGGCGACGGGCAGCACAATGGCGCCGCGGCGGCTTTTCAGGCTCACCAGCTCGCCGGCCTTGAGGCTCCGGCGTTCCAGGTCGATCGGGTTCAAGGCGGCCGCCGGCAAATCGGCGTGGTTCATGAGGTGCGCCAGCTTGCCGGTGCGGCTCATGCCGTGCCACTGGTCGCGCAGCCGGCCCGTATTCAGGTGCAGCGGGAATCGGGCGTCCGTCTTTTCCGCCGTGGTTGAGAGGGAGATGGGGACGAAGCGGGCGCGGCCATCGTCGGTGGCAAATCGAAGATCCTCGTAAAGCCTCGCCAATCCGGACGATGTCCCCCGCGGAAACGGCCATCGCTGAGGACCGCGGTCTTCGAGGACGGCATGGGAC
>JBAWHH010000286.1:0-6361 GCA_049593715.1 Rhodocyclaceae bacterium | reverse complement strand
GGATTGAAGTGCGCCTGCAGAAGCTGCATTTCGCAAGATCGTAACCAAAATCCCAAATGGTGGGAAGATACTGATGCCACGCCGGTCCCGGCGCAAGCCTTGGCGCAGGTTGGCCTACGATCCGCTGTGCCTTTCGCGCCGCGAATCGCGCCCCGAATTGGGCTATATTTCGCGCTTGGCCCGTAGCGCCCGGGCCTGCATCGCGGGCCCACGCCGCAGCGGTACCAAGAACGTCCCCCCAACAGACCTATACCCCAAAACGATGGAAGGAACCACCCGATGACTTATGTGGTCACCGAGCCGTGCATCAAGTGCAAATATACTGACTGTGTCGACGTCTGCCCCGTAGACTGTTTTCGGGAAGGCCCAAATTTTCTCGTCATCGACCCCGATGAGTGCATCGATTGCACGCTCTGCGTCGCCGAATGTCCGGTCGAGGCGATCTTCTCCGAAGACGACGTTCCCGCCCACCAGGCTCATTTCACCGCCCTGAACGCCGAACTGGCGAAGCTCTGGAAGCCCATCATCGAGCGCAAGGATCCGCTCCCCGAGGCCGACGAGTGGGCCAAAGTGGCGGACAAGTTCGACAAGTTGGCGCGCTAGTCCGCTCGCCGCGCGCCGTCTGCCGGTCGCCAGACCGACCGGCGAAGCGCGCGGAACGCGATGACCGATCAGCCGCGCCGACGACTGGTCAGGTTTGTGGCGTGAGGAATCATCTTTCCCAGCAAGGTTGCGTCCGGCAATCCCCCTGCACTTGTGCCAGAATCCAATAAAGAACAAAGAGAGCGCGGACCACGCGCTGCGATGTGGCATCCACGTACAGGAGGAGACGATGCAAGTTATTGAGATTTTGGCAATAAAGGGCAGGGCGCTGTTTACGATCGGTCCGGAGAAGGATTTGTCGGCGGCAGTGGCGGTAATGGCGGAGCAGGAGTTGGGGTCTCTGGTCGTAATCGACCATGGCCACATGGTGGGCATGCTGACTTTTCGCGAGGTGCTGGCGGCGTTGAACCAGAAGGAGGCGGCCTGGGACACCTTTTCCGTTGCCGACGTGATGATCCGCAACCCGATGACGGCCACGCCGGATACGGACGTGGACTCGCTACGCAGGCTCATGGTCGGCAGCCCTCAGCGCTACACGCCGGTCATGGATGGCGCCACCCTGTTGGGTGTGGTGTCTTTTCACGATGTGGCACGGGCGATGCTGGAAGAACAGACTTTCGAAAACCACATGCTCAGGAATTACATCGCGGATCGGCCCGCTGCCTCTGCCTGAGGGGCGGCTAGGTTGTTCTACCGGAGGATAGATTGCGCCGGCGGCGGATAGCGCTGGTCGCCGCCAGCGCGTTTATTTGTTTGATTCGAGAAAATATAAAGCTCCGCCCGAGGAGGCGACGCAATGGAAAAGATCTGGCTGAAGAGTTATCCGCCAGGGGTTCCCGCTGAAATCGATGTAAATGAATTCCGCTCGCTCGGCGACCTTTTCGAGCAAAGCTGCCGCCGCTACGCCTCGCAGGCCGCTTACGTCAATATGGGCAAGGCCATCAGCTACGCTGAACTGGACCGCCTTACCGGCCAGTTTGCCGCGTATCTCCAGTCCGAGTTGAAGCTGCCCAAAGGCGCGCGGGTGGCCGTCATGCTCCCGAACGTTCTGCAGTACCCCATCTGCGTGTTCGGCATTCTGCGTGCCGGCTACACGGTGGTGAACTGCAATCCGCTCTATACGGCGCCTGAACTGGAACACCAGCTTACCGACTCTGGAGCCGCTGTCCTCGTGGTTTTGGAGAACTTTGCCAGCGTGGCGCAAGAGGCGCTGGCGCGCTCGCAGACTAAGCACGTGTTGGTTACCGGCGTCGGAGATCAGCTTGGCGCGGTCAAGGGACTGTTGGTCAATCTAGTCCTGAAGTACGTGAAGAAAATGGTGCCGCACTGGCGCATCCCGGGGGCAATCCGGCTGAGCGACGCCCTTGTCCGCGGATCACGCCACGTGCTGCGTCCCGTCGACATCACGCACGAGGACGTTGCCTTTCTGCAGTACACAGGCGGGACCACGGGTATCGCCAAGGGCGCAATGCTCACGCACCGCAACATGATTGCGAACCTGCAGCAGGCCCATGCCTGGATCAAGCCGTTCATCAGCGAGGGCAACGGTACCGTCATTACGCCGCTGCCCATGTACCACATCTTCGCACTGACGGCCAATTGCCTCACGTTCATGAAGATCGGCTGGACGAACCTGTTGATCACCAATCCGCGGGACATCCCCGGCCTCATCAAGGAGATGAAGAAACATTCGGTCGGTGTCATCACCGGGGTCAACACGCTTTTCAACGCGCTGCTCCACAACGCGGACTTCGCGCGCATGGATTTCAGCGCCTTGCGGGTCGCGTTCGCTGGCGGGATGGCGGTGCAGAGAGCGGTGGCGCAAAAGTGGAAAGAGGTGACAGGCGTAACGCTGATCGAAGCCTATGGGCTGACGGAAACTTCGCCTGCGGCGACCATCAATCCCCTCGATCTGCCGCTCTTCAACGGCTCCATCGGCCTGCCGGTCTCGTCCACCGATGTGTCGATTCGTGACGAAGCGGGCACTGAGCTGGGTGTTGGCAAGGCGGGAGAACTCTGCATACGCGGTCCGCAGGTGATGGCAGGCTACTTCAATCGACCCGACGAGACGGCCAAGGTCATGTGTTCAGACGGATTCCTGCGGACTGGGGATGTCGCGATGGTGGATGAAGAGGGGTTCGTGCGCATCGTCGATCGGAAGAAGGACATGATTCTTGTGTCTGGTTTCAATGTGTACCCGAACGAGGTGGAAGACGTGGTGGCGCAGCACCCTGACGTGGTTGAAGTGGCTGCGGTGGGCGTGCCCGATGACCGATCCGGCGAAGCGGTCAAGATCTACGTCGTCCGCCGCGATTCCTCTCTTACGGCAGAAGCCCTGATCGCCCATTGCCGCGAAAGTCTCACCGCCTACAAGGTTCCGCGGTATGTCGAGTTCCGCCGCGAACTACCCAAGACCAATGTGGGCAAGATCCTGCGCCGCGCTCTGCGTGACGAGGAAATCGTCAAACACGAACGGGCTGCTTGACGGGACCAGGGGCCTCACTTTCGGGCAGGTCCGGTGGGTTTTCCAGGGACTCCCCAAAGTTCCTGATTGAAATGGCCGGGGACCACACGTCGGCCCGGATCAGCCCTTCTTCTTGTCCCAGACATAACGCTGGAAACGTTGCCACCGGGCGTCCGGGAGCAGCAGCTTGTTGTCCGCAGTCCCCTTGGTCCGGCGTTTCACCCCTTGGGGTGGCTGGGGCGAGGGCGTCTGGGGTGGGGGCTGGGTGTTCTTCTTGCCGGCGGCCATGGGTATGAGCGGGGTGACTGGATACCCTATGATAGACTCCCCTATCACCTCCTTAAAGCCCCGTTTCGTAACAATTTCCTATGTCCGGCAACACTTTCGGCCGCCTGTTTTGCGTCTCGTCCTTCGGTGAATCCCATGGTCCGGCCATCGGCTGCGTAGTGGATGGCTGCCCTCCTGGGCTGGCGTTGACTGCGGCGGATATCCAGTGCGAACTAGACCGGCGCAAGCCAGGCACGTCGCGCCATGTGACCCAGCGGCGGGAATCCGACAGCGTCGAAATCCTCTCCGGCATCTTCGAAGGACGGACCACAGGAACGCCCATCGCCCTGCTCATCCGCAACGAGGATCAGCGCAGCAAGGACTATTCGAACATCGCTCAGACGTTCCGTCCGGGCCACGCCGACTACGCCTACTGGCAGAAGTACGGTATCCGTGACTACCGCGGCGGCGGCCGCGCTTCAGCGCGGGAGACCGCAGTGAGGGTGGCCGCCGGTGCCATTGCGCGCAAATGGCTGCATGAGCGGTACGGCGTGGAGATCCGTGGCTACATGTCCCAACTCGGTCCCATCGAGATTCCTTTCCGGACTTGGGATGAGGTGGGCCGCAATCCTTTCTTTGCGTCCGACGCAGCCGTCGTTCCCCAGTTGGAAGCCTTCATGGACGATCTGCGCAAAGCCGGCGATTCTGTCGGGGCGCGCATCACGGTTGTCGCGTCCAGCGTGCCCGTGGGCTGGGGGGAGCCCGTGTATGACCGGCTGGATGCGGACATCGCCTACGCGATGATGGGCATCAATGCCGTCAAGGGCGTCGAGATCGGTGCCGGCTTCGGCTCCGTCGCCCAGCGCGGCAGCGAGCACTCGGATGAACTGACGCCCCAGGGATTCCTCTCCAATCACGCCGGCGGCGTGGTGGGGGGCATTTCCACCGGACAGGACGTCGTCGTCAACGTCGCCATCAAGCCGACTTCCAGCATCCGCCTGCCGCGCCGGTCCATCGACCTGGAAGGCAAGGCGGTGTTGGTCGAGACTCACGGCCGCCACGACCCCTGCGTCGGCATCCGCGCCACACCCATCGCCGAAGCGATGTTGGCCCTGGTGTTGATGGACCACGCGCTGCGCCACCGCGCCCAGTGCGCCGACGTCCAGTGCGCGACGCCGAAGATCGCTGCGCAGGCACCGTCTGACGCAACGCATCAACATCCAGTCGATCCCTCGTCGGAACGGAATCAGACCGATCGAAACTGAGGGGGCCCATCAAGGCACTCCGGCAGCGAGCCAGGTTCCCCGTGGGTAGTTTCCGACGCCTTCTCGGTGCGGCAACCGGGACGCGCCACACAATCGTCTAAATAACGTGGCCCCGATGCTCCCCTACTGGCGCCTGTCGGCGTACTACTTCTCCTATTTCGCCTTTATCGGCGCCTTTTCCCCCTATTTCGGCCTTTACTACCAGTCACTGGGCTTCTCTGCATGGGAAATCGGTGTGCTGATGTCGCTACTGCAGGTGATGCGCCTCGTGGCGCCCAACATCTGGGGCTGGCTGGCCGACCGGTTGGGGGCGCGCATGCCCATCGTGCGCTTGGCGGCGGCGATGAGCATTCTGGGCTTCGGCGTGCTGTTCTTCACCGAGCGCTTCGCGGGGATTTTCGCCGGGATGACGGTGCTCGCGTTCTTCTGGGGCGCCGCGCTACCCCTCACGGAAAGTGTCACGCTTTCGCACCTCGGCGGCCTGTCGTCGGGCTACGGAAAGATCCGGGTCTGGGGTTCGGTGGGGTTCATACTGGCTGTGCTGGGCTGCGGCTACTTGCTCGATCTCGCGCCGGTGCGAATCCTTCTTTGGGTGACGTTGGGCACGCTAGTCGGGATAACGGTAAGCGCCCTGGCAGTACCTGACGCGGCGCCCAGGCGACACGATTCGGACCATTGGCGCCTGCGCGAAATTCTGCGCCGTCCCGAAGTCGCCGCCCTGCTGATTGCGTGTTTCGCCATGTCGGCGGCCCACGGGACGCTTTACGTCTTCTACTCGATCTATCTGGTGGATCACGGCTATGGAAAGGCGCTGGTCGGCTGGCTGTGGACGCTCGGCGTCCTGGCCGAGATCGGCGTCTTTCTCACCATGCCGGCCATGCTGAGACTGTTCTCGCTGAGGGCGATACTGCTGTTCAGCCTGGGGTGCGCCGTCGTGCGATTCGGGATGATCGGCTGGGGCGTGGATTCCCTGGCGGTCCTTCTGGTAGCCCAGATCTTGCATGGCGCGACTTTCGGTGCCTATCATGCCTCCGCCGTGGCGACGGTGAACCTTTGGTTTGGCGGGCGGCACCAGGCCCGCGGCCAAGCGATCTACTCCAGTGTGTCGTTTGGCGCCGGGGGGATGGTTGGCGGGTTGTTGAGCGGTTACATGTGGGAGGGCATCGGGCCCGCGTTGACTTTCACTGTGAGTTCGGCGTTTGCGTTAGCCGGCCTCGTGTTTCTCGCCGTGGCGTTCAAAGCGCGCTTGCCGGCTGCCCAAACGGAGGGTTGATTCGTCCCCCGTTTGTTTTCGAGGCATTGAAAATGAAACGACTGGCCCGACACTTTTTGCGTTTGCTTGCTGCGGCCTTGCTCGCCGGGTGTCAGTCGGTCCCGGTTACCGGGCGCCAGCAGTTGCAGCTGCTCAGCGAACAGGGAGATGCAGCGATGGGTTTCAACTCCTTCCGCGAAGTGCTGAACAAGCAGAACGTCTCCCGCGACACCAGGGCCAATGTCTGGGTTCCCAGCAGATGCTGGCTGAGGGCGGAACCTCCATTGCTGCTGCGGCCCTTGGCGGGGGCAATGCCAACCGCGCTGATCAATACGCTGGCTTGCTGAGTGTTGGCGCAAGCGTCGTCGTGCTGTTGCCTTATTCCCGGCTGCAGGAATCGGAGGCGAATCGGCTAGGCATGATCTTTGTGGCCAAGGCGGGCTACGGACCCCATGCGGCGCGCGATCTATGGTTGCGCATGGCTGAGAGGGAAAAGGCAAAGGCAAGACG
>JBAWHH010000285.1:0-8419 GCA_049593715.1 Rhodocyclaceae bacterium | reverse complement strand
CGCGCCAAAGCGGCAGCCACGCGCCGTTTGAAGAAGGCGTCGTCCACCGTCTCACGCGGATCGAAGGTCCACACCCGGGCGCGGATCTGGGACTCCGGACTGAACGCGGCGCGAGCCAATGGCTCGCCCTGGGCCGACACGATTTCCACCGTATCGCCCGGCCGGGCGCGTCCTTCCAGTCGCCCGACAGCACCGGCAAAGATCCACGGGTGGCGGCGCAGCAGGGAACGCTCTTTGCCGGCGGCAAGAATGAGTCTGGCGGTCACGGCGACGAGTTGGCGCAGGGTTGCAATGTAAGGTTCGGCAATGGTTTTCTGCTGGCGCACGTTTCGCCGAGCAGCGCGGGCGCCTTGGACAAGATCAGTCCAGCGTGAGATCGCGGCGCAGGGCGGCGCTCGCCAGTTCGCCGATGCGGCTGAGGAAAACCGTGCCCATTTCGGGATAAAAGCGCTCGGCTTCCTCGCTCGCCAGGACCAGCAAACCCAAGGTCTGGTCGCCGTCGCGCAGGGCCAGCAGGGCCAGGGAGCGCAGGTGCTCGGCCGCGTCGCCGAACCATTGCACCACGTCGAAGCCTTTGCTGGACCCGCAATAGGGTTGCGTTAGCCCGCCGGCGACACCGCGGGCCGTGTCGCTGACGGGATCGAATTCCGGTCCTTCCTCGCCATCATCGCTGCGCGCGTTCCAGAGCCGGATCGCCACATGGGGTATGGCAAAGTCTTCGACAAGGTGGTCGTAGATGGTCCGCAACGTGGCCGCCAAGTTCGGGGCGGCGAGCAGCGCCGTGGCGAGCCGATGCACCTTTTCGCCGATGGCGTCATTCTCTTCGCCGAAATGAATCAGTTCCCCCAGTTTCGTCTCCAGTTGCTTGGTGCGCTCCCGCAGCGTCAGCACCTGGCGCTCGGTGATGGAGATCGCGCGCCCGCCGTGGGGGTGGGGAATGAACGCCTGGGACAAGAGGTCGGCGTAGTTCTCGAAAAACTTCGGGTTGTCCTGCAGGTAACGGGCGACTTCGTCGGATTTCATCCAAGGTCCTTCAAGGATCGGGTTGTCGGGCATTGGCCACCAGCGGGGCCTGCGCCGCTACGCATGGTCGGGGCGTACTCCGGCCCCGTCCGGCGAAGATTCAGAGGTTCGTCGCGTGGAAGGCGGGGCGCCGAGGCTCCCTCACAAGTCGATTTCGCCCTGAAAAACGCTCACCGCCGGCCCGGTCATGAGAACCGGCTGGCCCGGGCCGGCCCAGGCGATGCGCAAATCGCCCCCGCGCGTCGTGACCACCACCGGGGATTCGAGCAGATTGCGCAGGATCCCCGTGACCACGGCCGCGCAGGCGCCGGAGCCGCAGGCGAGGGTTTCGCCGGTGCCGCGTTCGAAGACGCGCAGGCGGATGTGGTGCGGGTCCAGCACCTGGAAATAGCCCGCATTGACGCGGTTGGGAAAACGCACATGGCGCTCGATGGCCGCGCCCTGGGTGGTGACGGGGGCGGCGTCCACGTCGGCCACCACCTGAACGGCATGGGGATTGCCCATGGACACGGCGGTGATGAGCACCGCATCGCCTTCGACGACCAGCGTCTGCACGATGGCGTTGCTGTCGCTGACGAAAGGCACGTCCGCCGGGGCGAGTCGCGGCACGCCCATGTCCACGGTGACGTTGCCGTCGTCTTCGAGGCGGGGGGCGATGATGCCGCCGCGGGTTTCCACGCGGATTTCGCGCTTGCGCGTCAGGCCGCGCTCATGGACGAAGCGCACGAAGCAGCGGGCGCCGTTGCCGCATTGCTCCACCTCGCCGCCGTCGGCGTTGAAAATGCGGTAGCAGAAGTCGACGCCCGGTTGCGCCGGCGGCTCGACCACCAGAATCTGATCGCAGCCGACGCCGAAATGGCGGTCGGCGAGCCGGCGCGCGTGTTCCGCGTCGAGGTCGACGTTCTGGTTGATGGCGTCGATGACGACGAAGTCGTTGCCCAAGCCTTGCATCTTGGTGAATCGGAGCAACATGGCGGGACTCCCGGTTACGATCCGCTGCGGATCAATCGCACAAAGCCCGATAGTCGCGCCAGATGCAGCGGTCCATCACCACGGTGATGCCGGCGGCGGCGGCGCGGTTGGCGGCCGCTTCGTTGACCACCCCTTCCTGCAGCCACAGGCGCGGCACGCCCAGGCGGATGCACTCGTCCACGATGGCATCCACGTGCTCCGGGGCGCGGAAAACATCCACGATGTCCACCGGGACGGGCAGCGACGCCAGATCGGGATAAACCTTTTCCCCCAGCACCTGGTCCAGCCCCGGGCGCACCGGGATGATGCGGTAACCGCCTTCCTGCATGCCGCGGGCGACGTAGTGACTGGCGCGCGCTTGCTTGGGGGAAATGCCCACCACGGCAATGGTCTTGATCTCCTGCAGCATCTGCCGGATCTGTTGGGCGTCTGGATTGCTGAACATGGCGGAATTCTAACCGAAGTGTTGCGTCGCCAGCCCTGGGGATCTGGCCGTCTCCGCGGCTCAGCGGCGTCCGCCGAACGCGTCCAATGCCGCTTGCAGTTCCGGGTGCGTCGTCGCGTACTCGGTGATGGGAATGCCTTGAGCGATAGCTTCCCACGCCTGGCGGATGCTGGCGGCGCCGCCCCGCGGACCCATGGGATGGCCGAAAACGCCGCGGCCCGGCACGAAACCGAAATCAACGCTTCCCACTTTCCGGAATACGGTTTCCAGCGTTCCCGCCCAGTCGCTGCCGCCCGGCACCGGCAGGCTGGGCTTGATGGCGCCCATGGGTTCGAGGCACGCACGCACGTTGTCCAGCACTTCCGACTCGGGGGTCATCATGCGTCCGCCGAAGCCGGGCATGATGATGGAGTCGAAACCGGCGAGGCGCTGCAGGCGGGTGAACACGCGGGAATGGATGCCATAGCCCGGCAGGCGGCTGAAGGCGGCGATGAAGGGGAAATGGGCGATGAGCGGCACCTGCGCGTGGCGGCGCAGCATGCGCACGCCGCTCAGCCCAACGGGCAACGCATTGACGAGCAACGCGTTGGCGCCCCTGGCGACGGCGAGATCGTGCAGTTCGACCAGGCGATCCACTTCGTCGGTAATGTTGGCCAGGTACATCTTGGGCACGCCGGTTTCGCGCTCCGCGCGGCGGCGGGCGTCGCCCAGGGCGGCGGCGCGCTCCGTGAGTGGACACCAGGGGATGTCGGCCAGCATCTCGTCGTCCTTGGCGATGTCCAGGCCGCCCATCCAGCTCTCGTAACCAAGTTCGGCGAAGGGCTCGGCGGGAAGCCCGATATTGGGCTTGATGACGCCGAAAAAGATCGGGCGGTCGAAGGCCTTCAGCCGCGCGCGCAATCCGGCCACGCCGAATTGCGGCCCTTCGAACGCGGCGAGGTAGGACTCGGGAAAACGAATGTCCAGCAGGCGGATGAGCGGAATGCCGGGGGAGAAAAACACGCCTTCGCCACAGACCGCCGAGAGCAGGTTGGGGATGCGCGGGCCGAAATTGCCGTGGGGATGGGCGACGGTCGCCCGGCATGCGTGGACAGGGCCGCTGGGCGCGCCCTCCACCGGGTAGCTGAAGCCGCCGGGTTGCGGAGTGGCCTCCAGTTCCAGCACGCGGGCGGCGAACCGCGGGCGGAAGTCCTCGTACACGCCCACGCGCCGCCATTGGGCCGTGGACTGCTCGCTGCACAGGTGGGCCGCGGCTTCGCGGGGATCGCCGGCGCATTCGAAGGCGAAGTCCAGTTCGAGATAGGCCTCGGGGTCGAGGTCATCGCGGCGGGCATAGAAACCGGCGATATCGTCGGGCGTCATCGGATCAGGCCTCCCCCATGATCTGGAGCCGGACTTCGCGGCGTTCCCGCGGACCATCCAGTTCGATGAAGAAAATGGACTGCCAGCCGCCCATGAGCAACTTCCCGTCGGCGACCGGAATCGTCTCGGAAGCGTTCATGAACAGGCCAAGGAGGTGGGCGTGGGCGTTGTCGCGGTCGTCCACCGGCGCCAGATTGTGCAGATAGTCCCCGTCCCGCGGCACCAGCCGTTTGAGGAAAGTCACCATGTCCCGGTGGAGTTGGTCCTCGCGCTCGTTGAGATTGACGCGGGCGGTGGTGTGGGGGGAAATCAACGTCAGCAGTCCCTCCCGGACGCCGGTGCTTTTCGCCCAGTCGCGCACTTGCGCCGTGATATCAATAACCTGGATGGGCTCGGTGGTGGTGAGCTGGAGTTTCTCGCGGTGGATCTTCATCAATGGATCGGGCAATGGTTACGGGAAGGTCGCTGTGGTCGCGGGCCAAGCCGCGGGGAACCGAAGCGATAGCGCGGCGGCAAGTTACCAGTTTTTCGCGTTTGTGGATGGATGCCGGCGAAAGCCGGAAACAACGCGCGCTGGTTTGCGGTCCGCTGCCGGGTGGAAACCACGTACTGGATCGAACGGTGCCGCAATACGGTGAGTTCGGCCCCACGCCGCGCGCCGGCCAAGAACCCGTCGTCCTCGGGCGGCCGGCCCCGACCTTCAGCGGCCGCTGCGCCGCTTTTCGATGCGGCAGGCGTGATCCTCGCGCACGTTACCGTTGTTATCCACCGATTCCAGGCGAACGGTGAAGCCCCATAGGCGGGCAACGTGCTTGAGCACGTCGTCCGCGCTCGTGGCGAGCGGGCGGTTGAGATACTCCATGTGGCGCAGGGTGAGGGAGCGGTCGCCGCGCAAGTCCACGTTGTAGACCTGGATGTCCGGCTCGCGGCTGCCCAGGTTGTACTGGTCTGAGAGGATGTTGCGCACACGCCGGTAGCCGCCTTCATCGTGGATGGCGGAAATCTTCAGCTTGGTGTTGCGGTCGTCGTCGAGCACGGTGAACAGCTTCAGGTCGCGCATCAGTTTGGGCGAGAGGTATTGGGCGATGAAACTCTCGTCCTTGAAGTTGCGCATGGCGAAGTCGAAAGTTTCGCGCCAGTCCGTCCCCGCGATTTCGGGGAACCAGTCCCGGTCTTCGTCGGTGGGTTCCTCGCACATGCGCCTGATGTCCATCCACATGGCGAAACCCAGGGCGTAGGGATTGATCCCGCTGTAGTAGCGGCTGTTGTAGGGCGGCTGATACACCACGTTGGTGTGGTGCTGCAGGAACTCCAGCATGAACGTATCCGCCAGCACGCCCTGATCGTAGAGTGTGTTGATGATCGTGTAGTGCCAGAAGCAGGCCCAGCCTTCGTTCATCACCTGGGACTGGCGCTGGGGATAAAAGTACTGGGCCACCTTGCGCACGATGCGCACGATCTCGCGCTGCCACGGCTCCAGCAGCGGTGCGCTCTTTTCGATGAAATAGAGCAGGTTTTCCTGGGGCTCGGAGGGGAAGTGCTGCTCTGGGGCCTCGTCCTTCTCTTTCCATTCCCGCGGCGGCAGGGTGCGCCACAGGGTGTTGATCTGGGACTGCAAGTAGTCCTCTCTCTCCTTCTGGCGTGCCATTTCCTTCTGCAAAGAGAGTTTGGGCGGCCGTTTGTAGCGGTCCACGCCTACGTTCATCAAGGCGTGGCAGGAATCCAGCAGCACTTCGACTTCTTCTTCCCCGTGCTTTTGCTCGCACTCAGCGATGAAGTTGCGCGCGAACAGCAGGTAGTCGATGACGCTGTCGGCGCTGGTCCAGGTGCGGAACAGGTAGTTGTTTTTGAAGAAGGAGTTGTGGCCGTAGGCGGCGTGGGCGATCACCAGCGCCTGCATCGTCATGGTGTTCTCTTCCATGAGATAGCTGATGCAGGGGTCGGAGTTGATCACGATCTCGTACGCCAGACCCATCTGGCCGCGCCGGTAGCGCTTCTCGGTGGACAGGAAATGTTTGCCGAACGACCAGTGGTGGTAGTTGACCGGCATGCCCACCGAGGCGTAGGCGTCCATCATCTGTTCGGCCGTGATCAGCTCGATCTGGTTCGGGTAGGTGTCGAGCCCGTACTCGGCGGCCACGCGGGCGATTTCCTCGTGGTAGCTATCGATCAGCTCGAAAGTCCACTCGGACGGCGCCGGCAGCGATTTCGTTATGGTTTTCGTACGCCCTCCCTGGCGGGTCATGCGAGCCGTTTCTTGAACAGTTCCCGGAATACGGGGTAGATGTCTTGCAGCCCCTCGATGTGCTGCATGGCAAAATTTTTGCAGTTCGCCTGCACGCTCTCGTATTCGCGCCAAAGGTTCTGGCGCTCGCCTGCGGTGATCTCAATGTAGGCGAAATACTGTACCAGCGGCATGATCGAGTCGGTCAGCAGTTCCCGGCAGCGCGGGGAATCATTTTCCCAATTGTCACCGTCCGAAGCCTGGGCGCCGTAGATGTTCCACAGCCCGCTCGAATAGCGCTCGCGGATGATGTCGACCATCAGTTGCAGGGCGCTGGAAACCACCGTGCCGCCGGACTCCCGGGAATGGAAAAAGTCTTCCTCGTTGACCTCCCGCGCCACCGTGTGGTGGCGGATGAACACGAGGTCTATGTGTTCATAGGTGCGGGTGAGGAACAGGTAAAGCAGCATGAAAAAGCGCTTGGCGACGCTTTTTTTCTCTTCGTCCATGGACCCGGACACGTCCATGACGCAGAACATCACCGCGTGGGTCGAGGGTTGCGGCACCCGGACGCGGTTGTTGTAGCGCAGATCGAAGCTGTCGATGAAGGGAATGGCGTCGATCTTGTCGCGCAGGATGCGGATTTCCTCCCGCACCGCCTGGACTTCGGGATCGTTCTCGGTGCGCGAGAGCAGCAATTCTTCCAGCCGTTCGAGCGCTTCCCGCAACTGCTCCCGATAAGGCGTGCCCAGCGCCAGGCGCCGGCCGAGGGCGCCGCGCATGGAGCGGATCACGTTGATGTTGGCGGGAATGCCGGCGGAGGTGAAGCCGGCGCGTACGTTCTTGAACTCGCTGATGCGCGCCAACTGGGTCTTCACCAGATTCGGCAGCGCCAGGTCATCGAAAAAGATGTTGAGGAACTCTTCCCGCGACAGGTTGAAAACGAACTCGTCCTGGGATTCCCCCGAGTCGCTGGCCTTTCCGCCCCCTTTGCCTTCGCCGCCCAGCGGCCGGGCGACCTCGTCGCCGGTGGTGAACTGGTCATTGCCGGCGTAGACGTTCTCCCAGATGCCGCGATGGTCCTGGGTGAAGTGGGGCTCGGACAAATCCTTGGCCGGGATGGAGATGCTGTCGCCGCTGTCGATGTCGGTGACGCGGCGGCCATCGATCACATCGGTGACCGCCTTGCGGATCTGGTGGCGAAAACGGCGAAAGAAGCGCTGCCGATTGACGGCGCTCTTGTTCTTGCTGTCGAAGCGGCGATCGACGATGCGGAACACGTCGGATTTTCCTCCGTTGCGTCAGGACGATTTGCGTACGCGCAGATACCATTCAGACAGCAGCCGCACCTGCTTCTCGGTGTAGCCTTTTTCCACCATGCGGTTGACGAAGTCCGCGTGCTTCTTCTGTTCGTCCGCCGACGCCTTGGCGTTGAAGGAGATGACCGGCAGCAGCTCTTCGGTGTTGGAGAACATCTTCTTCTCGATCACCGCGCGCAGCTTCTCGTAGCTGGTCCACACGGGGTTCTTGCCGCCGTTCTTGGCCCGGGCCCGCAGCACGAAATTGACGATCTCGTTGCGGAAATCCTTGGGATTGCTGATCCCCGCGGGTTTCTCGATTTTCTCCAGTTCGTCGTTCAGGGCCGCGCGGTCCAGCACTTCGCCGGTGTTCGGGTCGCGGAATTCCTGATCCTGGATCCAGAAGTCGGCGTAAACAACGTAGCGGTCGAAGATGTTCTGGCCGTATTCGGAGTAGGACTCCAGGTAGGCGGTCTGGATCTCCTTGCCGATGAATTCGGCGTAGCGCGGCGCCAGGAACTCCTTGATGAAGCGCAGGTAGCGCTGTTCCACCTCGGGGGGGAACTGTTCCTGCTGGATCTGCTGCTCCAGCACGTACATCAGGTGCACCGGGTTCGCCGCCACTTCGCGGTGGTCGAAATTGAAGACTTTCGACAGGGTCTTGAAGGCGAATCGGGTCGATAGCCCGGTCATGCCCTCATCCACCCCGGCGTAATCGCGGTATTCCTGGAAAGACTTGGCTTTCGGGTCGGTGTCTTTGAGGTTTTCCCCGTCGTAGACGCGCATCTTGGAGAAAACCGACGAATTTTCCGGTTCCTTGATGCGCGACAGCGCGGCGAACTGGGCCATCATGCGCAGGGTGTCCGGCGCGCAGGGCGCTTCCGACAGGGAACTGTTGAACAGCAGTTTCTCGTAGATCTTGATCTCTTCCGACACCCGCAGGCAGTAGGGCACCTTGACGGTGTAGATACGGTCGAGAAACGCCTCGTTGTTGCGGTTGTTCTTGAAGGCCAGCCATTCGGATTAGTTGGAGTGGGCGAGGATGATGCCGTCGAAGGGGATCGCGCCGAATCCTTCCGTGCCCTTGTAGTTGCC
>JBAWHH010000284.1:0-3303 GCA_049593715.1 Rhodocyclaceae bacterium | reverse complement strand
GCCATCGCCCTGGACCAGGAAGAACCCACCGCCCGGCTCGGGCTGGGCCTGGCGCAGATCCGCGAAGGCGATCTCAAGGCTGGGCGCGAAGAGATCGAAATCGCCGCCAGCCTCGATCCGGCCAACGCCCTCATCCGCAGCTACCTGGGCAAAGCCTACGCGGAAGAGAAGCGCCCCAAACTCGCCGGGGCGCAATTCGATCTGGCCAAGGCGATGGATCCCAAAGATCCCACGCCGTGGTTCTACGACGCCCTGGGCAAACAGGCGGACAACCGGCCGGTGGAAGCGCTGCAGTCCCTGGAGAAGTCCGTCGAATTGAACGACAAGCGGGCGGTGTATCGCACCGGGCTGTTGCTGGATGAAGACCGGGCCGCCCGCGGCGCCAGCCAGGCGCGCATTTACGACGATCTGGGCTTCAGCCGCCTGGCCCTGCTGGAGGCCACGCTTGCTCTGGAGAACGACCCGCGCGACCACGCCGCCCACCGCTTCCTCGCCGATGCCTACGCCAGCGTACCCGGCCACGACATCGCCCGGGTGAGCGAACTGCTGCAATCCCAGTTGCGCCAGCCCATCGCCTCGGCCCCCGTCGAGCCGCAGCTCGCCGACGACCGCCCCGGCGCACTCAAAGTCGGCGTGCTGCGCGGCATCGGCCCGGGCAGCGCCGGCTTCAACGAATACGGGCGCAGCTTCGACCGCAACGGCGTGTCGGCGTACCTGGATGCGGTCCGGGGCAGCAACAACACCTGGGGCGACCAGGCGGTGGTGATGGGCATCCGCGACAACGTGTCCTTCAGCGTCGGGCAGTACCGCTTCCAGACCGACGGCAGCAGCCCCCACAGCGCGCTGAGCAAGGATGTGGTCAACGCCTTCGTGCAGGTCGCGCCCACGAACAACTTTAGCCTCCAGGCCGAGTATCGGCAGTTGGTGTCCACCACCGACGAGACCTACTTTCCTTGGAATCCGGATTTGCGCTTCGAGGATCGGCTCTACGACAAGGTGGAGAACTTCCGCGTCGGCGCGCGCTATGCATTTGCGCCCAATCAGGATTTGATCCTCTCGGCGATGCGGCAGGACCGGAAGCTCGATGTTGCTTATGAGGGATTTCCGCGCACACGCATTCTCGATACGACCGCCGAACTTGTCGATCTCCAGTACGACTGGGTGGGCCGCGCCTTCTCGCTCACTGCCGGGGCGACCCAGCACCGCGGGACGGACAACTACGTTCTCGGCCCCTACAAGAACAGCCTGCACATCGACAGCGCGTACGCCTATGGCCGCTACCGATCGCCCGACCGCCGCATCAGCGTGACCTTCGGGCTCACGTCTGACCACGTGCGTTACGTCGATGAATTCGAGCGGACCCACCTTAGTCCCAAGCTGGGTGTGGTTTGGTCGATTTCGCCTTCTACGGTCTTTCGCGCGGCCGCATTCCAGTCCGTCCAACGCCAGTTGATCGCCAACCAGGCGCTGGAGCCGACGCAAATCGCCGGGTTCAACCAGTTCTTCGACGAGGCGACCGCGACGGTCTCGCGCCGCGTCGGGCTCGGCCTCGACCATCGTTTTGCGCAGAATGTGTATGCCGGGATCGAAGCCAGCCGGCGACGCATTTCGATTCCGGTGATCAACGCTGATTTCAGCATTCCCTGGCGGGAACTGTCGAGCCGGGGCTATGTGTACTGGAAACACGCGCCTTCCGGCGGCGTATGCTGCAGCGTGGCGCTTGGGATCGAGCCCGAATACGAGCGCTTGAACCGCAGCCCGGCATTTGGGGGAAACGAGGGCATTCTCGGCCTGCGGACGACGATTCTGCCCCTCAGCTTGCGGGTGTTCGGGGCCGCCGGCCTGTCGGCGCGGCTGACGGAAACTTGCGTGCGTCAGCAGGGGGAACTGGTCACTTTTGCCACCCCGTTGACGGCGGGCGACCGTTTCTGCGTCACCGACGCCGCGCTGGATTACCGCCTGCCCGGGCGGTGGGGCGCGGTGACCCTCGGGGCAAAAAACCTGCTCGACCGCAGTTTCCGTTTCGTCGAAACGGACCCGCTCAATCCGCGCTTCGCCGCCGACCGCTTCGTCTACGTGAAGCTGTTTCTCGCTTTCTAGCGCGGCTCTTGCCCCGATCTGCGGACGGAAGACCTTCCCGCCCGGGTTGCCGGTTCGCGCTTTTGCGGCAAGCGCAACCGGGCTACCCCTCCACGACCTTTCTTTTCGCTTCCGGCAGCGCCGCGAAGCTCAATGCCCCTTTTCAGCGGCTGGGATTAGCGTAAGGTTCTGCCTGTCCGAACTCAAGCCCTTGGGGCGGTTGCCGTAACGGCCTTGAATTTGGGTTCGGATGGAAAACGGGCGCTTTTCTCCGCGCCGCTGCCGGCCCTCCGTGTAGTTCAATGCCGCTTCGAAAAGAAGGAATGTTCATGGAAAACCATCGCCCACAAGATGGTATCGAGATTGCCACTATTGCCCTGGCCGACGTGGACCGGGGCAGGCGGGACAACGACAGTGATTGCGTTGGCGGCTACGAGAATTCGCTGATCCTGCGCCGGCCGATCCTCGATGCCGCCGAAACCCTGGTCGGCTACGAACTGAAACCGGCCGGCCTGTCTGCAGGCCGGCCCGGCGATCCGCGGACTTCAGGATTTGTCAGCCAACTCGCTGAGCTGCTCGGCAACCTGGAGATTGCGCGCATTGCGGACCAGAAGCTCATCATGCTGGCGGTGCAGGGCGAACTGTTGCAGGAGAAGGTACTGGACCACTTGTCCTGCGACAGCCTGATCCTGAGCGTGAGCCTGCCGGCCATCGTCCCGCCCCAACTGGTGGGTTTTCTCAAGGAGGCGTGGTCGCGCGGCTTCTGCATCGCACTGGACAACTACGCCGATACGCCGGACCAGGAATATCTTCTGCACGCCGTGTCTTATGTGCGGATCGACGTTTCGCGCTTCAACGCGCTGGAACTTGCCCGCCGTGCCGCCGATCTGCTGGAAAAGTCCGGCGTGCGGCTGATCGCCAGCAACCTGCGCTCGCGGGACGATTTCGAGGCCTGCAGCAAACTGCCTTTCGACTATTACCAGGGCGATTTTTTCATCGAACGGCCGTTGCGCCCAGGTGTGCGTCTGGACCGGGATCGGATCCAGGTCATTGGGCTGCTCAACAAGGTCAGGGAAAAGGCGGATCTCGTGACCATCGAGCGCGGTTTCCGGCAGGACCCCACACTGGTTTATCAACTGCTGCGCTACATCAACGCCCCCGGCGTCGGCCTGAGCCGCGAGATCCAGTCCATCGTTCAGGCCCTGACGGTGCTGGGGTATGACC
>JBAWHH010000283.1:0-9452 GCA_049593715.1 Rhodocyclaceae bacterium | reverse complement strand
CTGCCGATGGATTCCCGCTTTCGCGGGAACGACGTTTTTTTTGACGCCACTTCTTTCTGCACGACAGGGCTAACAGCTCGCCGCTTTTCTTGGGTTCGAAAACAGCTTCTCAGAACCTTGTTGTTGCTCGCGCCGCTGGGAGCGCCATTGGCGCAAGCGGCACCCGACTGCCCGGCGCCGTTGGGCCGGTTGGTATCGCTGCAGGGAAGCGGGCAGGGGCAGCACGCGGTAGGCGCGTCTCGGGGCAGGGGGCTCTGCCCCGGCGACGAAATCCGTGTCCCCAAACACACCCGCGCCGCCTTGGTACTGGCCAACCAGACCACCGTCCGCCTCGACCAGGAAACCACGCTCATCGTGCGCGACACCGGCGCAGGCGGGGCCACCCTGCTGGAACTCGTGCGCGGCGCCATCCACGTCATCACCCGCACCCCGCAGCCATTCAAGGTAAACACCCCCTTCGTCAATGCGGGGGTTCAAGGCACGGAATTCGTCATGCAAGTCGGTGCCGACCGGGCGCAGGTTGCCGCCCTGGAAGGGGCGGTGGACCTGTCGAGCGCCCACGGTCCGCTGCACCTCGTGGCCGGCGAACTGGCCCTGGTCGCCGCCAACCAGGCCCCCACCAAGCAGACCACGCTGCGCCCCGCCGACGCCGTGCAATGGGCGCTGTACTACCCGGCGGTGATCGACTACCGGCTGCGCGGCGAGGCTGCCGCCACCGCCGGCCTGCCCGCCGAAGCCCTGGAGCTGTACCGCCAGGGCCAACTCGCCCAGGCCATCTTCCTCACCGACCAGGCCCCCGAGCGGCAGAGTGACCCCCATTTCCTCCTCTTCCGCGCCAGCCTGCTGCTCGCCGTGGGCCAGGCGGAAGAAGCGCGGCCGGAACTGGCGCGGGCCCTGGCCCTTGATCCGCACAACAGCGACGCCCAGGCCCTGGCGGCCATCATCGCCGTCGCCCGCAACGACAAAGCCGAAGCGCTGACCCTGGCGGACAAAGCCGTCGAAACCGGCCCCGGCTCTCCCGCCGCCCACATGGCCCGCTCCTACGCCCAGCAGGCGCATTTCCGTATCGACGAGGCCACCGCCAGCGTCAGGAAAGCCCTCGAACTGCAACCGAAAAGCGCCCTGGCCTGGGCGCGGCTGGCGGAACTGCAACTGGCGGCGGCGGACCGGGACGGCGCGCTCGCCTCGGCGAAGAACGCCACCGCCCTCGAACCGGATCTGTCCAAAACCCAGATGGTGCTCGGCTTCGCCCATCTCACGCGCAGCCAGACCGGGGCGGCCAAGGAAGCCTTCGGCAAAGCCATCGCCCTGGACCAGGAAGAACCTACCGCCCGGCTCGGGCTGGGCCTGGCGCAGATCCGCGAAGGTCATCTCAAGGCTGGGCGCGAAGAGATCGAAATCGCCGCCAGCCTCGATCCGGCCAACGCCCTCATCCGCAGCTACCTGGGCAAAGCCTACGCCGAAGAGAAGCGCCCCAAGCTCGCCGGGGCGCAATTCGATCTGGCGAAGGCGATGGACCCCAAAGATCCCACGCCGTGGTTCTACGACGCTCTGGGCAAACAGGCGGACAACCGGCCGGTGGAAGCCCTCGAATCCCTGGAGAAGTCCGTCGAACTCAATGACAAGCGGGCGGTGTATCGGTCGCGGCTGTTGCTGGATGATGATCGGGCAGCGCGGGCGGCCAGTGCATCGCGCTCCTACCTGCTGCTCGGCCTGGACGATCTGGCGCGCATCGAAGCGGCGGATGCCATCGCCCTGGATCCGTCCAACCATTCCGCTCACCGTTTCCTTGCCGATGCCCTCGCACGGCTGCCCGACCAGCAGAGCACGTCCATCAGCGAACTGCTGCAGGCGCAGTTGCTGCAGCCGGTGAATCTGAGCCCCGTGCGGCCGAGCCAGTTGGTGCCGGAATTCAGCCTGCCCCAGAGCGCGGGGCTGCTGGTGGCGGGTTACAACGAGTATTCGCCCCTCTTCGAGCGCGACGGGCCGCGGGCAACCATTTCGGCCATGGCGGGCAATCGCGGCACTTTCGGCGATGAAGTCACTCTGTCCGGCGTGGCCGGCGCGTTCTCCTACAGCCTGGGGCAGTTCCGCTACGAGAGCGACGGCTTCCGCAAGAACAACGATGTGCGCCACGACGTCGTCAACGCCCTCGCCCAATACCAGATCAGCCCAGCCCTTTCCGTGCAGGCGGAAGTGCGCAGCCGCGAGACCCAGAGCGGGGATTTGACGCTCACATCCAACCCCAATCTGTACAACTTCACGTCGGTGGATCGCTGGCGCACGGACAAGGACAGCGGGAGGATCGGACTTCGTTATGCGCCGTCGCCGGAGAACACTCTGCTGGTTTCGGTGCAGCAGGCGGTGAGGACGGATCGGCTCCTGGAGGGTGTGTTCCCAGACGGAACACCGCTGCAAAGCCTGGACAAGCAGCACGCGACGCGCGCGGAGGTGCAGTTGCAGCACCGGACGGAACGGCTGAGCCTGGTGGGTGGCGTGGAGGCTTTCCGTTCATCCGGGCCGAACAAGACGCGCCTGTTCGACCCGGAACTGCAGGCGTTGCTACAGTTCGATGACCCGAATGCGTGCCCATCCCTGCCCTGCGAATTTGCCGACCGTACCGCCGCACGGCAGCGGGCCGCCTATCTGTACGCCAACGTCCGGCCGACACGCGACTTTCTCGTGACACTCGGCCTCAGCAATACTCACGACCGCTTTGCCGTTGGGGAGACGGAGACGGTCCGGGAACGCTGGAGCCCAAAACTCGGCGTCATCTGGAAACCGGCCGGTGGTGTCCGGCTGCGGGCCGCAGCATTCAGGTCCGTCAGGCCCTCCCTAACCGTGGAGGAGCGGCTGGAGCCCAGTCAGGTGGCCGGTTTCAGCCAGAACATCGACGGGGCGCCAGGATCACGATCCGAGTTTGGCGGGATCGGCATCGACTTTTCCCCGGGAGGGGGAGTCCATTTCGGCCTTGAGGGCTCGCGCCGCTGGACTTTTGTGGATGTGGTGGACGTCGAAACCGGATCGATCGCCGAGCGGGCAGCACCCAACAAGGCCGTGAGCGCGTTCGTGGGCTGGACGCCGACCCCCCGTTGGGCCTTGAGCCTTAAGGCGGAACGCAATCTGATACGAACGCCCCTGGAAGACAGCGATACCGCCCCGATCGCCATTGCCCAGACGGTCGTGCCGCTGCAGGTGCGCCATTTTGGCAATGGCTTTTTTGCCTCGATGGGTGTCAGTTCGGTACGGCAGACGGTCCAGCGCGCCGCCGGATCACCCTATGGCGACCAGCGCGAGCGCTTTACGCTCGTGGACGCCCAAGTGGGATTCCAATTGCCGAATCGCTGGGGGGTGATCAGTCTGGAAGGGCGAAACCTGCTCGACGAGAAGTTCACATTCTTGTATTCGCCGCTGCTCCCTGACACGGAGACCCGCCTGCTGCGGGATGCGCGGTTCTCGGCATTGGGGCGGCAAATCCTTTTGCGGCTGAATCTGGCTTTCTGACCGGCGGCGGTAGCGCGCCGCCTAACTGAGGAGTCTTGGCATGAAGAGGCAAGAAAGGGATATTGGCAATCCTTCGGCTTTACGATCTTTGGCCGTGCTGGCGGGCATTGGCTGTCTGCTGGCGGCCGGAACCGGAGAGGTCTTTGCGGCCGATGCCGCGGCAGCAGCGGCACCCGAGCGGCGGATCAGCCACGAAGAAGGCAACGTTGTGCGCTTGAAGAGCCTTCGCGAACTGCAGGCATTGCTGGAGAAGAAGGCCATCGTGACGATCAATGCCATCGATTTCGACGGGCGGCAGTACATTCTGGAACCGGAGTACGTCAAGGCGGAACCGGTCAAGTTCCCCGTGGACGCAAAGGAAATCCGCCAACCGATTACGCTGATTGCCATCCCCTACAAGGTCAATCCTGATTGTGTGCTTCTGCAGCAGGTATCGGTCCAGTTGTGGAAACGCTACTGCCGGTGATGACCCCCAACCGTGATGCCGGCGATGGTAACCGGGCTGGCGCGGCGCCCCTTGAAGGCGCGTCGACGCATATTCCGCAGGCAGAGTGTTGACACGAATGGGAAGGTCTCTATAATGCGGCGCTTCGCGGCAGTAGCTCAGTTGGTAGAGCGCAACCTTGCCAAGGTTGAGGTCGAGAGTTCGAGACTCTTCTGCCGCTCCAGTTTTCCCTCTGCCCTTTCGCAGTAGCACTTCGGGGCAAGTGTCAAGAGGGGCACCTTTCCGGCAGGGCGGGGTAGCAAAGTGGTTATGCAGCGGCCTGCAAAGCCGTCTACGCCGGTTCGATTCCGACCCCCGCCTCCAAAACACCTATAGTTTTCGTCAGATCCGGGCGGCACTATGTCCGCGCAGCTCGCGCCAATCCGGCGAGATCTGCCAGGCCCGGCCAAGTGCTGCAAGGGCGAAGCGCAGACTTTTCCCCGCGCCGCTGCCTGGCAGTTGCCCTCCCCCACATCGCGTGCCTATGGTTCGGCTGGCTGTAACGTGGCGTTAATCGAAACGTCACATAATGGGCGGATACCAAAACGCTCCGCGACAAGAAAGCCCACTCCGTGAATTCGCCCGATCCTGCCCGTCGTGCCACGCCGGACCTGTTCCTCAACCGTGAACTGGCCGCCCTCGCCTTCAACCGCCGCGTGCTGGCCCAGGCCGCGGACCCCAAAGTACCATTGCTGGAGCGCTTGCGCTTTCTGTGCATCGTTTCCAGCAACCTGGACGAGTTCTTCGAGATACGGGTGGCCGGGCTGCGGGAGCAGATCAAACTGGGCTCCCATCATGCCGGCAACGATGGCTTGTCGCCGCGGGAGACGTTCCGCCTGATTGGCGAGGAAGCGCATCGGCTGGTGGCGGAACAATACGCTTTGCTCAATCAAGGGATCTTGCCGCGGCTCGCTGAAGAGGGCATCGAGTTCCTGCGTCGCTCGCGCTGGGCGCCGGAGCAGCAGGAGTGGATACGGGATTACTTCTTTCGCGAGGTAATGCCGGTGCTGACGCCGGTCGGCCTGGATCCGTCCCATCCTTTCCCTAGGGTCCTGAACAAGAGCCTGAATTTCGCAGTGGAACTGGAGGGGCGGGACGCTTTCGGGCGCAGTTCCCGTTATGCCATCGTGCAGGCCCCTCGCGCGTTGCCGCGGGTGATCAGGCTACCGCGAGAACTCACCGGCCTGGAGGACGGGTTCGTATTCTTGTCGTCGGTACTCCACGCCCACGTGGGAGAACTTTTTTCCGGGATGAACGTGGAGGGTTGTTATCAGTTCCGCGTCACCCGCAATTCCGACCTCTTCGTGGATGAAGAGGAAGTGAAAAACCTGCGCACGGCATTGCAGGGAGAACTGCCGCAGCGCCATTTCGGCGATGCGGTGCGCCTGGAGGTTGCGGACAACTGCTCTGAGGCGATGGCGGAATTCCTTCTGCAGCAGTTTAGCCTTGGCCACGCCGATCTCTACCGGGTGCACGGGCTGGTGAATCTGGTGCGGCTCATCCAGGTGCCCGACTGGGTAGACCGGCCGGACCTCAAGTTTCCGCCGTTCAAGCCAGCGCGGCCCAAACTGCACGACAAGGGTGATGACATTTTCCGCGCGATTGCGAAAGCGGACATGCTGCTCCATCACCCGTTCCAGACCTTCGGCACGGTGGTGGACCTGCTGCAGCAGGCTGCGGACGACCCCAAGGTGGTGGCGATCAAGATGACGGTCTATCGCACCGGAGTGGATTCGGTGCTGATGGATACGCTGCTCCGTGCCGCCGAGAAAGGCAAGGAAGTGACCGTGGTGGTGGAGTTGCTGGCGCGTTTCGATGAGGAAGCCAACATCAACATCGCCGGTCGCCTGGAGGCCGTGGGAGCCCATGTGGTGTATGGCGTGTTCGGCTACAAGACGCACGCCAAAATGATGCTCATTGTGCGCCGCGAAGACGGCGGCTTGAAGCGCTACGTGCATCTGGGAACGGGCAACTATCATCCCCGTACGACGGGCTTCTACACGGACTTCGGCCTGCTCACCTGCCGCGAAGAGTTCGGTGCGGACGTCAGCGAGGTATTTAAGCAACTGACGGGGCTGGGTCGCGCCGGCACTTTGAACTATCTCTGGCAAGCACCTTTCACGCTCCACGCGAACATGGTTAAGGCGATCCGGCGCGAGGCGGAAAACGCGCGCAACGGGATCAGGGCGCGCATTGTCGCCAAGATGAACTCGTTGCTGGAGCCAGAGGCCATCGAGGCACTCTACGAGGCCTCCCAGGCGGGCGTGAAAATCGATCTGATCGTGCGCGGGGTGTGTACGCTGCGCCCAGGGGTTCAGGGACTATCAGAGAACATCCGGGTCCGCTCCATCGTTGGCCGTTTCCTGGAGCACTCGCGCATCTACTATTTCCACGCTGGCGGAGCGGAGGACATCTATTTGTCCTCCGCCGATTGGATGGACCGCAATTTTTTCCGGCGTATCGAACTCGCTTTTCCTATCCTCGACCCTAAGCTGAAAAAACGCATCCTGCAGGAAGGGCTGCGGCCCTACCTGAAAGACAACAGCCAGGCGTGGGAAATGAACAGCGAAGGCGTCTATCAGCGCAAGCTTTCGCGGCGAACGCGCTACTGCGCGCAGGAGAACCTTCTCCAACAACTGGTGGGGGAACCCCGCACCACCACACTGTAAATCTCCGCAAGCAGGGGCTTGGGGCAGACCCCTACCCCAGGGGCAGTAGGTTAGCGCGGCCAGTCCTGCGGGTGGCGAGCGAGGTGGTCGATGATCACCCCGAGGCGCGCCTGCTGTTCCGCGTCCGGTGCAGCCGGGGTGGCGTACCAGAAGGCGACCTGGGCTTCGGGATTCCAGACCTCCACTGTCGCTGCAGCGAAGTGCTGCTTGAGCTGGGCCAACTGCCGCTCCCGCCGGGCTTCGGACTCGGACGCCGGAGACGGCAGCCCCAGACCGATCTCCAGATCGAGAAGAATACCCGCCCGCACCAAAACTCCCGCGGCGAGCGTTTCAGACGTAGCGGACGAGGCCCCCGAGAATCGTTGCGCCATCAAGCGTTCGAATGGCGCAGGCAGATTCGGCCGTTGCTGCCAGTCCTCTCTGATCCGCTGGACAAGTTGTTCCGTCAGGGCGGCCCCAATCGAGGCCGCCTCCAGATGCTCGGCCAGGCCGGCCTTTTGCGCCATCGTTTCGAAACGGGCGGAGCTGCGCTCATATCGCAGGGCCTCAAGCCGCCGTTCTGCCGCGGAAATCAACTCCTGAGCACGGGTGGCCAGGGGATCCGCATGACGCGGCGACCGGCCATCGGTGAGGCTGGCGCGCATCCGCTGCAGGGCTTGGCGCAGTCCGTGCTCATCGGTCCCTCCCAACAAGGACTCAAACTGGTCGTACTCCGCCGCCTTTGCCTGGGTACGCTGCTCTCGGTGGGCAGCAGTTTCTGCGCGCTGGGCATCGCGGCGGGCGAAGACCGCGTCGCAGGCGGCGCGAAAACGCTCCCAGGTAGACTGTTCACCCGCGCGGGGCAGTCGTATGCTGGCCGCCTCGTTTCTCCAGCGCGCCTGGAGCGTTTTCGCCTCATTGACGGCGCGCACGATATCGCTTGTCTCGCGCAACGCTTCTGCGGCGGCAATCAACTGTTCCCGGCGGGCCAGTTCGGCAGCCCGTACGACGTTCAGCTTGGCGTCCATCTGTCCAATCAAGGCGTCGAAGCGCTTGCGCAGGCCGCGCTCGTCGCGGAAACCCGCCATCGGCAGACCCCGCCACTGCGTGACCAATTCCTGGCGCTTGGACTCGATGATCTTGTGATCGAATCGGGCCAAATCAACGCCCGCGAGCCAGGCCTGCAGAAGGTCACACAGCTCGGATTTCGCCGCCCGAGCCAACTTCTGCTGGGCAATTTCTTCGGCGCGTTGCGCAGCCACAGGCTCATACGCAAGTGTGAGTGCGGCGTTGAAACGTTCCCACTGCTCCTTCGAGGCAGGGCCGTGCGTATTCAAACGCTTCCACTCCCGGCGCCAAGCCGGCACAAGCCTCGCGCGTTCTTCCAGGTCCGGCTCGCCGCGCAGGAGTTCTTCCGCATCGGCGATAAGGTGTTCTCGTACCTGATCGGTGCCCCAGCGTGCCCAACTGCGCAGGCGGGCAATCTGGCCCCGCGCCCGGCGCCAGCGGCGACCGACGGACCCGTGGGGAACGGTGCCCTGAGTGCAATGTTCAATCTTTTTGTCGACCGCCTCGGCACCGGCCAACTGGCCTTGTTCCAGGAAAGCCTCAGCTTCAGCCAGCAGCGCGCGGATAGTGTCCGTCTCCCCCCTCTGCGATGAACTCTCGGAGCGGACCGTCGCGGCCTCAGCCGGCGAAATGCAGTCCACGATCGGTGCGGAGGCTGGCGGTTGATGTTCCGGGACCGGTTGCGGCCGGGACATCGCCTGCCAAGCGGCCCATCGGGCTTCAAGCTCGGCCCGGGGCGCAGGACCAGATGGCTTAGGTAGTGCCTCCCATGCTTTCTGTGCATGGGAATCGAGGTCACCGCTAGCCGGCAGGCCAGCGAGAAAACGCTCGCATGCAAGAATTCGCCGCGTATCGTCCGCCTGTGCCGCCAGAGCTGAATCTATTTCCTCGAGCGCCTGGCGCAGCGCCTGCCCATCGGGATGATCGACCAGCCAAGCGGAACGCTGAGACGCACCGGTCGCAAGATTGTTCAGCCGACACGCCCAGATTTCAAGCCTGTTCAGTGTGGGATCTGGCGCACTCCGGATCTCACCGAGGATTTGCTCCGCCTCGGCGCGGTCGGCCTGCATTTGCTGCAGCTCTTTGGTCTCGGCGCGAAAGCGGTCATGGATTTGGTTCAGCACCGCACCTGAAGCGGACGCGCCCGGGGTCCGCTCGAGATCGCGGAATTCTTGTTCTAAAGGAGGTAACCGCACGCCGGGAATCGGCACTACGTCGAACAACCGGCGCAACTCCTCGTCAAGCCGCTGCAATCGCCGGCTGCGGTCCGCCTCATCACGTCGGATGCGCAACTGCTCAGAGCAGAGCCGGAAGACGCGCTTATCTTTGTCGCGACTAGCATCCGCAACGCGTGCCAGCAAAGCTTCGTCAACAATGCGCGCTGCCGCCGCCAACCGTACTTCGCCGAAGCGGGAGCCTGAGGCAATGTCCGCAAGCGCGTTCTCGTCGTTCACACCTGCAGTCCACGCGATCGCGAGCGTCTTGTCCCTCGCCCGGCATATCGCTTCGGCCCAAGCTTGAGGCGATTCACCTTCCGCGGGAAACTGAACCTCGGGCCCATTGCCATCGCGCGAGCGCGCGCCGCCCGGACTGGCCCGCCCGCCGTCGTCACCGGAGCGCGGCACTGCACGGAATCGAGAAGCCTTCCGGGCGAGCAACGGTTTACCGGCGGTTTGGCCCGCCGAGGACTCCTGTGTCCGCTTTTCCACGGACTTACCTATGAGCGTACGTAGCCAATTCATCGATCG
>JBAWHH010000282.1:0-17205 GCA_049593715.1 Rhodocyclaceae bacterium | reverse complement strand
GTTTATCTGCGCAAACAGACGGAGCGGGTGTATTCGCTCTACTGGTCGAAGTTCCGGGCGCTGATCAAGCCGCTGGTCTGCTGATCGTGGTGGGGTGACCGGGGGGAACGCCGCGGCGAAGGTTTCGGCCGCGGCGCACGCTCAAGGCAGGTCGAAGCTCGCCGAATCCTCGGGAATGCTGGCCGCGGCGAAGAGGTCGGGCCCGAGTTCGGAGGTTTCCTTGCCTTTGCAGGGCAGGTTCATCGTGCGCCGGCCGTTTTTCTCCACCACCAAGCCCGCTTTTTCGCCCCAGCCCTTGCCGATGGCCGTATAGACGATGTAGCGGTAGGGTCTGCTGGCGAAGGCGAGATAAGCCCCGCCGCCGCCGGAGAAGGTCAGTACGCCGCCACGGGTGACCTGTCGCCAATTGACTTTGTTTGGCGGGTAGGCGAATTCCGGTGCCTTTGGCCGCCCGAACCGATACTGCAATCGGCCTTCTGTCGCCGAGAGGGCAGCGGATGCGCAGACCGACACGGTTTTGCGGCCCGTGCTGCAGGAAAAAAGGGCCTGCTCCTTGGCGGCGCAATGGGACGGGCCGGCCACCGCCGCATGGGGCGGCATCAGGGTCACGAGCGCCGCCAGGCTCCAGCGAGCCACTGGCAAGCGGCCTTCAGATCCCCAGATGCCCGGGCCTGAAAAGCTCATTCCCGCTAATCGAGGATCGCCTTGCCGATGCGGTAGGACTCGGTGAATTCGGCGAGTCCGTGGGAGCCGCCGTTCACAAGTTTTCGCGCTCGCGCCAGATCGCCGTCGCTGAGAGCGTCGCGGATCGCCGCTTCCTTGCTCTTGATGAACAGGGCGAGCAGGTCAGCGGCGATTTTCGGGTCATTGGCGAGTTCCGGGTTGTCGATCAAGCCCCGCCCCAAGCCGAGTTGTTCGCTGAATTTCTGGTAGTTCGCCCGCCCCGTAAGCTGGACGAAACCGCGGCCTTTGAACGCGCTGCCGTCGGGCTTGCCACGGTTCCCCAGATCCCGGCGGTTGTCGTAGAGATCGAAGGGATGCCCGTTCGGCGACGTGTTGAAGCGCGACTTGAATTCGTTCAACGGTTCGAATCTGCCCGTTTCGGCCCGGATGGTGCCGATAGCCATCAGCACCATGTTCCGATCCCCGAGTCCGCGTTCCCTGAGCGCCTGCAACACCTTAGGCAAGTGTTCCTTGATGTTGCCGACTGGTGCCCCCGGACACATCTTCGACACGAAATTGGTCGTGACCTTGTCCGTTATGTTCTCCGGGGGCTCTTCGGCTGACTGCGCCACCGCCAACCCGAGCGCCGCCAGGGTGCCCGGTCCGGCGACACCGTCGGCCGCTAATCCCTCGCTTTTTTGGAACGCGATGACCGCCGCTTCCGTTCCGGGCCCGAACTGCCCATCGACGAATCCGGGGTCGAACCCCTTTGCCTTGAGCTGGTTCTGGAGTTGCTCCACGTCAGGGCCGGACGATCCTTCCTTCAGACTTGCCATGGTGACCTCCTTTGGCTGACCCGCCATCGCGACCGCCACCGGACAGCAAACCCTTCGCCGGCGTTGGTGATGAAGTGCCACGCGGCCGGCCGGGAATCGGATCAGGCGTGTACGCGGCGGCGGGGCCGTGAGCATTTCCGGATCCCCGATTGGCTCTGTGGCGCGGACTTCTTCAAACGTAGTTCGGCCGCCCGATTTGTCAATGGCCGATCGGGCGGTGTCACGGCTGCCGCCAGACCGGCTCCGCTCCGCCGCCTATCTCGCGCCGCGCAGCGTACCCGCGAAGGCGGAGAGGGCATGGGCCCGCCGCCGCACCGGCACCCAGTGGGGCAGCCGCTACAAATCCTCGGCAGTCCCGGCGGAGACCACCATTCTGCTCTGCCAGCGCTACGTCGAACTCAATCCCGTCCGCGCGGCGCTCGTCGACCACCCTGCCCACTACCACTGGAGCAGCTATCGCCACAACGCCCTCCGCCAGGCCAAGGCATTGCTCACGCCCCACCAACTCTACCTGCCGCTCGGCGGCAGCGATCCGGAACACCGGCCTGTGTCCCGTCTGCAACTGGACTGGGCAGCGATCGACGACATCCGGCTGGCACTCGACCAGAATCAGCCTCTGGGCAATGCAAGGTTCCTCGATGAGATCGAACGCATGATCGGGTGGCGCAGCGAAGCGCTGCCACGGGGCTGCCCGAGGACGGAAGTCCGCGATTCTGGGGTACCGACGGCGCAGGAGGGGGAGTTTGGTTTGTGAGGACGGGGAGGGAATTCGGGCCGGGCCATTGTGGCTTTTCCAGACGTTCGGCACCTTGAAACGCTTTCGGCGCGATTGACAGGCTGTAGCCGTATGGCTACAGTGGGCTCGTGATTGAAATTCGCAAGACCGACATATTTGCCGAGTGGCTTGACGGCCTGCGAGACATTCAGGCCAGAGCGCGCGTCCAAGCCAGAATCGAGCGCCTCGCCGCCGGCAATCCCGGTGACGTTGAGCCTGTCGGCGAAGGTGTGTCGGAGATGCGGATCAATTGCGGCCCCGGTTATCGGGTTTATTTCAAGCAGCGAGGAAGGGAATTGATCATTCTCTTGGCTGGTGGCGACAAGAACACCCAAGCCAAGGACATCAAGGCCGCGCTACGCCTCGCTCGCAATCTTTCGGATTGACTGCCATGGTCAGGACGGCAACTACTCGCTACGACGTATCCGAACACCTGCGGACGCCAGAGGAGATGGCAGCTTACCTCGAAGCCTGCCTCGAAGAGGCGGATGGAGATGCTGCCTTCATCGCCAAGGCGCTTGGCGACATCGCCCGCGCCAAGGGAATGGCACAGGTCGCCCGCGATGCCGGGCTGTCCCGAGAAAGCCTTTACAAGGCCCTCTCCGGGGAGCGCAGTCCTGGTTTCGACACCATTCTCAAGGTCATCGGCGCGTTGGGGCTGAAATTGCATGCCGAAGCCCGCCGGGGGTGATCGAGGTGCCCACCCCTCCACCCACCGTACCTGCGCAGAAAAGGCGCGCAAGGCCGGTCAATTCAAACGGTCGGCGGGAGCGGGCAGGTCTGGCGGACCGCCCTCGCTGCACGCGACCGTCGGCCGCGAACCCCCCGCTTCAATCGGCGCTCGCTGTCCCGTCTTCCGATTGCTGAATCGAGACCGTCAGTTCCACTGACGCTTCACCGGTACCACGGGTGAAGCAGCGGCGCCCGGCCAGCGGTGAACCGGCCGGGCGACAAAAGTCACATCAGATCTTCTCCGGCACCATCTTGATTGCCCCACAGGGACATTCCGAAACGCAGACGCCGCAGCCCTTGCAGTAGTCGTAGTTGAACTCGAACCGCTTGCCCGGCCCGAGCTTGATCACCGCGTTGTCGGGGCATACCCCGTAGCAGTTGTCGCACTCGAAGCAGTTGCCGCAGGACATGCAGCGGCGCGCTTCGAACAGGGCATTGGATTCGTCGAGCCCGCCCACCACCTCGTCGAAGCTGGATTGCCGGCGCACGATGTCCAAGGCCGGTTGCACCACCTGCGGCGCGTCGGTGTAGTACCAGGGGTTGATGTGGTCGATGGTGGCGACTTCGTGTTTCTCCGGCGCCTGGTACGTGGTTCCCCGCAGCCAGGCGTCGATGTTGCGCGCCGCCTTTTTGCCGTGGCCCACTGCCACTGTCACGGTACGCTCGGAGGGCACCATGTCGCCGCCGGCGAAAATCCCCGCGTAGGGCGTCATCATCGTGGTGTCGACTTTGACCACGCCGTCGTTGACTTCCAGGCCGGGCACCTTGCTGAGCAGGGATAGATCCACGTCCTGGCCCAGGGCGAGCACCACCGAGTCGGCTTCCAGCGTCTCGAATTCGCCGGTGGGCTGGGGAAAACCGGTGTCGTCCAGCACCATCTTTTCCACCATGATCTGGCCTTCATCCGCCTGCTTGATGGTGGAAAGCCATTTGATCATCACGCCTTCCTGCAGCGCCTCTTCCACTTCGAAATCGTGGGCAGGCATTTTTTCGCGGGTGCGGCGATAGACGATGATGGCTTCCGCGGCGCCGAGGCGCTTGGCGGTACGGGCCACGTCCAGGGCGGTGTTGCCGCCGCCATAGACCACCACGCGCCGCCCCAGCATAGGCTGGCTTTCGCCTTCCATGCCCCGCAGCACCGATACGGCATCGAGGATCTTGGCCGAGTCGCCCGCCGGGATGAACGCCCGCCTGCCGATGTGGGCTCCCACCGCCAGGAATGCGGCGTCGAACGAGCCTTCCTTCATGGTCTGCAGGATGTCGGCGCACTTGGTGTTGAGCACCAGTTGCACGCCCATATCGACGATGCGCTGTACTTCCGCGTCCAGCACGTCGCGGGGCAGCCGGTACTTGGGGATGCCGAAACGCATCATGCCGCCGGCGAAGGGGCCTGCCTCTTGAATCGTTACTTCGTGGCCCATGCGCCGCAGGTGATAGGCGGCGGAAAGCCCCGATGGTCCCGCGCCGATGACCAGCACCTTCTTGCCGGTCAGTTGCTGCGGTTTTTCGAAGCCCCAGCCTTTCTTAATCGCCTGGTCGCCGAGAAAACGCTCGACTGCGTGGATGGAGACCGCTTCATCGACGTGCTGGCGGTTGCAACTGCTTTCGCAGGGGTGGTAGCAAACCCGGCCCATGATGGCGGGCAGGGGATTGTTCTTGACCAGCTCCCGCCAGGCGGCTTCGTAGTCGCCGCCTTCGGCGTGGTAAAGCCAGCCCTGGATGTTCTCGCCAGCGGGACAGGCGTTGTTGCAGGGCGGCAAGCGGTCCAGATAAACGGGACGGAAGGTGCGCCACGAGCCGGTGTGGTTGGCCAGGGACGAGCCGGGGTCGAGGGTGATTGCGAACGGTTTGTCCATCACTGGGCTCCTTGGTCGACGAGGCCGAACTTGCGGATGTTGCGGTCGCAGATCGCCTGCATCTGCTCGATCACCTCCTCCCGCCGCACGGGCGAAAACAGGTGCCCGAATCGCTTCTGCGGGCGCAGATATTCTTCGACCGGGACCGGGTTACGGATCTTCAACACACTCGTCACTTCTCCGTGTTCCGCCTCAAAAACCGGGAAAAAGCCGCTTTCCTTGGCCAGCCGGGCGAGCCGGATGGTGTCGTGGGACGCGCTTCCCCAGCCCAGGGGGCAGGGCACCAGGATGTGGATGTAGCGGGCACCGCGCATGGTCATGGCGCGCCGTACCTTGGCTTCCAGATCATGCAACCCCGCCACGGTGGCGGTGGCGACGTACGGAATGCCGTGGGCCATGGCGATGGCCGGCACGTTCTTGCCCTGGCCGAAAATATTGCCGGGTTGCGGGCCGACGGGCATGGTGGTGGCCGTGCGCGCTGCCGGCGGGGTGGCGCTGGAGCGCTGCACACCGGTATTCATGTAGGCCTCGTTGTCGTAGCAGATGTAGAGCACGTCGTCGTTGCGCTCGAACATCCCGGACAGGCAGCCGAAACCGATGTCGGTGGTGCCGCCGTCGCCGCCCTGGGCCACGACGCGCACGTCAGTGCGGCCTTTGATCTTCATGGCGGCGGCAATGCCCGTCGCCACTGCGGCAGCGTTGCCGAACAGGGAATGAATCCACGGAATCTGCCAGGAGCTTTCCGGATACGGCGTGGAGAATACTTCCAGGCAGCCGGTGGCGTTGGCGGCGATGAGTTGATTGTTGGTGGCGCTCATCGCCGCATCGATGGCGTAGCGTGCGCCCAGCGCTTCGCCGCAGCCCTGGCAGGCGCGGTGCCCGGAGTTCAGGGCGTTGGTGCGCTGGAGGGTGGCCTGGACGGTGCGCTTTTCCTCCGACAGGAGCCGGTTGCCGACGGTGAAGGTGCCGGTCTGGTAGAACTTGAGGGGTTGGTGTGCCATGGTGCCTCCTTAACCGACGCGGGCGGCGATGACGCCGACGTCGCGCAGCAGCGCTTCTGCGATGGGGCCCGAACGGCGGACTTCGCGCTCGCGGGCGAGCACGCGCTGAACGGCTTGCAGGTCCAGATCGAGGAAGCTCAGGGGCTCCAGCTCATCGCGCATCGCCTTGCGGAATACGCCCTCCAGGGATTTCTTGGTGATGGCGCGGCCGCCCAGGCCGGCGATCACGGCGCTGTTGGTGATGCTGGTGCCCGCCAGCGCGGTGCGCACGTTCATCGACACGATGCCGCCGATGCCCACCGCCAGGGATTTCTCTATCACCACCACGCGCTTGGCGTGTTGCAGTGCGGCGCGCACCTCCTGCAGCGGGAACGGCCGGAACGAGGTGATGCCCAGCACGCCGATCTTTTCCCCCTGCTCGCGCAGGTCGTCCACGGTGTCCTTGATGGTCCCGAGCACCGAGCCCAGCCCCACCACCATGGTTTCGGCACCTTCGGCGCGGTAGGTATTGACCAGTCCGCCGGCATCGCGCCCGAAAACCGACTTGAATTCCGCCGCGTACTGCGGAATCAGGTCGAGCGCCTGCATCTGCTTGGCGTGGGCGAGATAGCGCACTTCGGTGAAAGCCTCGGGGCCGACCATGGCGCCGATGGATACCGGCTCGCTGGGGTCGAGCACCTGGCGCGGCTCGTATTTGGGCAGATAGGCGTCCACCTGCTCCTGCGTGGGCACATCCACACGCTCGTAGGCGTGGGTGAGGATGAACCCGTCCATGCACACCATCACCGGCAGCGACAATTCTTCCGCCAGGCGGAAGGCCTGAATGTGCAGATCCAGCGCTTCCTGGTTGGTCTCGGCGAAAAGCTGGATCCAGCCGCAATCGCGCTGGCTCATCGTGTCCGAGTGGTCGTTCCAGATGTTGATCGGCGCACCGATGGCCCGGTTGGCCACGGTCATCACGATGGGCAGGCCCAGGCCGGAGGCGTTATAGACCGCCTCTACCATGTACAGCAGCCCCTGGCTGGCGGTCGCGGTGTATGAGCGTGCCCCCGCCGCCGAGGCGCCGATGGCCACGCTCATGGCGGCGAATTCGGATTCGACGTTGATGAAGTCGCAGTTCTTCAGTTCTTCGCTTTTGACCAGTTCGCCCAAGGCTTCCACGATGTGGGTCTGGGGCGAAATGGGATAGGCACAAATGACTTCCGGGCGGCAAAGCGCGACGGCTTCTGCGACGCCCCGGGATCCTTCGATCTGCTTAAGCATGGTGCACGGCCTCCGCCATTTCCTGTTTGACGATGGAGAATGCCTCGGTGGCGGCGGCAACGTTGCCCTCCGCCACCTTGCCCGAAAAGCGCTCCCGGATGGCCTGGATCACCGGCTCCAGCCGCACCAGCCCGCTCAAGGCGGCAAAGCCGGCGAGCAGCGGCACATTCGGCATGGCGCGGCCGACGTGCTTCAGTGACAGCTCGGTCGCGGAAAGGGTGCACAGGCGGTCCGCATGGCGGCCGGCGACGATTTCGGCCAGACCGAGATCGTCGAAGCTGCGGTTGGTGTTGATGAGGATGTAGCCGTCCTTCTTCAGGCCGGCGAAGACGTCCACCTGATGCAGCAGGGTGGGATCCTGGATGATAAGCGCGTCGGGCTCCATGACCGGTTCGCGCAGCCGAATCTCCTTGTCGTCGATGCGGCAGAAAGCGACCACCGGCGCACCCGTGCGCTCGGAACCAAAACTGGGAAAGGCCTGGGCGTTGCGCCCTTCGAGAAAAGCAGCGACAGAAAGCATTTCCGCTGCCGTGACCACGCCCTGACCCCCTCGGCCGTGAATACGTACCTGGAACATTGTTTCTCCTCTTGTGTGAAAGGTCGGGGAGAAATCCAAAACGGCGGCTGACGTCAGCCCACACGCGGCGATTCCCTCACAACCTTTTGGAGCCCGTAAGCGAATCCGATGCGGCCATCGATTCGTTGATACCTTCCGGGCAGGTGCGGCCGATGCGTCGGCTTCTTATTTTTGAGTGCGGAAGCGTAGCAGAGTGCGGGACAATTGGCAGCTTTGCGCCGCGCTGCCCGGCGAAATCGAGTCCGTGACGCGCCTTGTGGCTCTGCGATAATGATAAGCGAGAATCAGGAACGGATATTCGGCAGCGCGCTCATCGCCCTGTCCGCCGCCGCATTCGGTGCCATGGCCATCTTTGCCCGCGCGGCGTATGCCAGCGGCGCCAACGTAAGCGGGGTGCTGCTGGTGCGCTTTGCACTGGCCGGTGCGGTGCTCGCCCTGGTCATGGCCGTGACGGGCAGGCGTTTCCCCCGCGGGCGGGAGCTTCTGGTGGCGGCGGCCATGGGCGCCATCGGCTACGTTGGCCAGGCGCTGAGCTATTTCACGGCGCTGCAACATGCCTCGGCAGGGCTGGTGGCCTTGCTGCTTTATCTTTACCCGGTGCTGGTGAGTCTGCTGGCAGCGGTCTTTCTCGGCGAGAGGCTGACCTGGCGCAAGGCCGGCCTGCTGGCGGTGTCGTTCGGCGGTACCGCGCTGACCATCGGCTCCGGCAGCGGCACCCCCCTGGGGATCGTCCTGGGTGTGGCGGCCGCCGTGATCTACTCCATCTACATCACCGTCGGCGGCCGCTTCCTCGGCCGGGCTGATTCAGTGGGCGTCAGTGCCGTCGTGTGCTTGAGCGCTGCCGCCGTGATTGGCGTGGGAGCGGGGCTCTCGCCCCCCACTTTTCCCGCCGACACGGGCGGCTGGATTGCCCTCGTCGCGGTTGCGCTGGTGTCCACCGTCATCGCCATCCTCAGTTTCTTCGCCGGGCTGCGCCGCGTCGGGGCAAGCCGGGCCGCAATCCTCTCCACCCTGGAGCCCGTCGTCACTATCGGGCTCGCCGCCTGGCTGCTAGCCGAGCCCATCCTTCCCCTGCAACTCGTCGGTGGAGCCTTGATCTTGGTGGCGGCAGTGTTGGTGGCGCGGCGACGGCGGGATGGGAACGAGGCCGCCCAGGACGGCCCGTAGTGGCTTGGGCGCTTGCGGTTCAGCGCGGAGGGGCGGGTGTTGCTGGCATCGTCGTCGGCAGTTTTCTCACCGGCGCTTCCACCTTCAGAGTGCTGCCATCGTCGAGGCCGAGGGTGATGGGTACGACGTCGCCTTCTTTCAGCGGCTGTTTCAAGTCGATCAGCATCACATGCAGGCTGCCGGGCTTGAGTACCGCCTCGCTGCCGGCGCGCAAGGCAAAGTCGGGCACCGGGCGCATTTTCATCACCCCTCCTTCCTCTACGTGAGTGTGCAGTTCGGTCACTTTGGCCACCGGGCTCTCGCCTTTGACCACCTTGCGGTCCGCCTTGCCGGCGTTCTTGATGACCATGAATGCGCCGGTAGCCGGCGCGTTGGGTGCCGGCGCCCGCACGTAGGGGTCCGAGACGGTAATCGAACTGGGGGCTGTCTGCGCCAGGGCGGAGGCAGCCATTGCGGCAGTGCCCGCCAAGGCGGTCAGGCGAAGCAGCGTTGTCAATGATTTCATGGTGGTCTTCTCCCTTTAGAGTCAAGAACTGGTTTGGGCGGGATCTCCGCCCGAATCAGGGTTTGGGGGGTGTCGGGGGTGCGGGCAGGCGCAGGGTGATCTGGGCGCGGATTTGCCTGAGCACGTCAGGTGCCGGCGTGCCGTGGGGAATGCGCCCGACCAGTTTGCCATTCGCGTCCACGACGTAGGTGTACGCGGAATGGTCCACCACGTAGCCGCTTTCGCTTTTTACTTCCTGTTTCCAGTAGGCCACGCCATACAGCTTGGCCGCCGCGGCGACTTCCTCAGCCGTTCCGGTCACTCCAATGGCGTTAGGGTGAAAGAACGCGGCATAGTCCTTGAGCTTGTCCACCGTGTCCCGCTCCGGGTCCACCGAGACGAAGAGCAGCCTGACCTGGCTCAACTCGCTCTCCTCCAGCGCGGACAGCGCCTGCGCGGTGGTGGCCAGCGAGGTTGGGCAGATGTCGGGGCAAAAAGTGTAGCCGAAATAGATCAGCACCACTTTGCCCCGGAAGTCCGCCAAGGCGACGGGCCCGGTCGCCGAATGCAGCGTGAAATCGCCGCCGGTGGGCGCCGTCGCCAGACCGAGCTTGGCATCCAGGGAATAGCCGTGCGGGTTCCAGCGCAGGGCCAGCAAGCCCAGCACGACGGCCGCGGCGAGAGCGAAGGCCAGCAGCAACCTGTTTTTCATACCTGGCTACCCGAAGGAACTCTTGTCTTCATCCTGCGCTGAACTGGAACGGGATGCCGATCTGCGTTTTGCCGACTTGCAGCAGCAGGGTTGCGCGCCATTCCATGCGTCCTGTGACGCAAATCGGCAGCGATGCCTGCCCCTCGAAGCGTCCCGGCGCCACCAGTTCGAGCTTAGGCCGGTTGTAGCCCATGTTCATGGCCGCACCAGCGAAATCCACGGAAACGCTGTCTACTTCCGCTGGAACTCCGTCGAGTTGGATGCGGAACGGCTGAGTCGTGGGGATGGGGCGAGGGTCCATGGTCAGGTCCATGCGGCCGCCTCCCGGCATCTCGACGGAGCAGGTGTGTTCGCTCAGGTTGCAGGTCGAGGGCGGCAGCAGGATGTCGCCCTTGGGTTTCATGATCCAGACAATCAGGGCAATACCGGCCACTCCCAGCACGACGAAGAGGTCGGAGAGGCGCGGGCGCATCGAGCGTTTCGATTCCGTCTGTTCTTCTGTAGGCATCCAGTCTGTTCCTTGCAGTCTGTTCCCGGGGTCCGCAGCGGCGTGCGTGCCGAGAAGAGGCAGGATCATAGCCGGCTCCAGACCCTTCCCGCCACAGTGGCGGTGTTGCGCGGACGGCGACTCGCGGACGTTTGCGCCCGCCGGGCGGGGAATAGGCCCCCGGCGCGAGGGGCGGCGCAATGCGGTGTGCTTGCGCTTCGCTAACGGTTTGGGTACCTTTCGCCCCTCTTTTCGTGAATTCTGTCACGCTGGCCTAAGGTTAGGCTGGCGACTTCTGCGATCGGTTGCCGATATGCGCCGTTCGCAAAATGGGGTTTCCGGGTTGTCGGGGTGCCGCGCGTTGTCAGCGGGGCATGCGATGTCGATCGGCCCTGCCGGAAACGCAGTGATGCGCTGCGGGGCGGTCTGCCCCGGAGTTTGGCAGCAGCGCAATGTAAACAATCAGTTTCGGGTAAGCGCGGCAGGCGATGCGTGCGGGCTACTGGCGGCGAGCCGGACTGCGCACGCGGATGACTGTGCCTGTGGCAAGAGCGCGCCCGACAACCGAAGGGAGTGTAGGGAAATGAAGCTACACAAGATTTTTGCCGCGTGTCTGTTGGCGCTGGTTTCTGGCGTCGGCCACGCGGAAGAGGTGGAGCGGTCGAGTTTCGAGGCACCGGTGGTTGACCTCCGCGTCGGGCGCTCTCCCCAGGAGCAGCACAGTTTCGAAGTCCCCGCTGTTGATCTTCGCGCCGGGCAGTCCCCTCAGGATGGTTCGCTTTCCGGGCTGCTGAATCAGGCCTTCAGGCTCGTCGGCGTGCGTTACCGTTTCGGCGGCGTCAATCCGACTTCCGGCGTGGATTGCAGCGGGTTCGTGCAGATCGTGTTCCAGCGCGCCCTGTCCCTCAATCTGCCCCGCACTGCGCGCGAAATGGGGCAGCTCGGCCAGGAAGTCGCAATGAACGACTTGAAACCCGGCGACCTGCTGCTGTTCAACACGCGCGGGCGCTCGTTTTCCCACGTAGGCATCTATGTCGGCGAAGGCCAGTTCATCCACGCCTCCTCGAAGAAGAAGCAGGTCCGCGTCGATTCCCTCCACACCGCTTACAACCTGCGCCGATTCGAGGCCGCCCGCCGCATTCTGTAAGGCGGGTTTTCCGGATGAGGGTCTCGTCTTGAAACCACGAAGCTCCAGGCTCGCTTGGCTGCTGGCCTTGCTGCCATGTTTCACCACGCCCGCCTTGGCCGAGGAATGCGCCACGGCGCAGAGCGGCCCTGCCGGCGCCATTCGCATCAAGGCGGTCGGCGACATGGTGCTGGGCAGCGACTGGCCCGCCCCGCGGTTTGATCCCGGTATCGAGCAGCGCTTCTTCGCCGGGGTGAAGGATGCCCTCGGCGGCGCCGACATCGTGTTCGGCAACCTGGAGGGCAACCTGGCCCGTTCGGGCAGCACCAGCAAGGATACGAGCCGCGGCACCCAATTCGCTTTCCGCATGCCGCCCGAGTTCGGCAAGGCCATCAAGGACGCCGGCTTCACCGCCCTCAACCTGGCCAACAACCACACCTTCGATTTCGGGCCGGAAGCGTTCGAGGAAACCGTGCGCAACGTCGCCCGGCTGGGCATCGCCACCGTGGGCCTGAAAGACGACATCGCCTACCAGGACGTCAAGGGCAGGAAAGTTGCCTGGATCGGCTTCAGCTACATGACGCGCCACAACCAGATCCAGGACATGGCTGCCTCGGCTGCCCTGGTGAAGAAGGCGCGGCAGAAGGCGGATATCGTCATCGTCTCCTTTCACGGCGGAGCGGAAGGATCTAACGCCCTGCGTACTCGCGACGCGGAAGAAGGATTCCTGGGCGAATCCCGAGGCAACGTGGTGCGTTTCGCCCGGACCGTCGTCGATGCCGGCGCGGACCTCGTGCTCGGCCATGGGCCCCACGTGCTGCGCGGTGTCGAGTGTTATCGCGGCCGGCTGATCGCCTACTCGCTGGGGAATTTCGTCGGCTACCAGGCGCTGTCGAGCAAGCGGGCGGCGGGCGTTTCCGCCATTCTGGAGGTGGGCCTGGACGAGCGCGGGGCCCTGGCAGGATTTCGCTTCCTGCCGGTGCGCTTCACCGCGGACAAATTGCCGGAACCCGATCCGGAGCGGCTCGGCCTGTTCCTTCTGCATGAACTCTCGGCGCTGCCTCCGCTTGGCGGCGCGCGCCTGCTGGGCAAGGAAGACCTGGCCTCGCCGCAATATGCGCGCTATCGCACCTGGATGCGGGAAGAGAGCCTCGACGCGGCCCTCGGCGGGCCCTGAATCGTCGATGGGGTAGGGAGGTTCCGCGCCGCCCGGACCGGCTTGCGCGCGGATCGCAGCGGAGGCCGTGAACCCCGAGGTGTCTCGGGGCGCCTCGCGGCAAGGCGTCAGGCCACCGTGAAAGGTGCCCTTGCCGAGCGGGTGTTGCGGCCGTCCGAAACGGTTGTGACCAGGACGTACTCCCCTTTGGCAATGTCCCGCGGCAGGGTGAACTTCATCGTCGAAGTGTGGGTTCCCTGGGCGCGTACGACTTCGCGCCTGCCCAGATCCACCGTTTCCCTGTTGCCGACCAGCGTACGCACTTCGGTGACGCGGATCTGCTGGCCGTTGTTCGGGGCCAGCGCCGTGTATTGCACGGCGGATTCCACCGTGGTCCCGCGCCCGGCACGTTGCGGGTTCAGGGTCGAGCCTTCGATTTCGAGCTTGTCCGTTGCCGCGGCATCGTAACTGTACTTCCGCGCTGCTTCCTCGCGGGTCGCGTTCTGCTGATCCATGTAGTTGGCGATGATCGCCCCCGCCGCGGCGCCGAGCAGTGCGCCGACCGCGGCGCCTTTGCGGTTGCCCACCGCCGCTCCCAACAGCCCGCCGGCAACCGCGCCGATCGCCGCCCCCTGCCCGGTGGTTCCCATCTCGGCGCAGCCCGCGAGTTGGGTCCCGGTGATGGATACGACCAGGAAGCCCGCAACAACCCGTTTCATGTTCCCGTCTCCCGTCTAGTCTTCGACCACAAAGATCTTGTCTTTCACCGCTTTCACGCCTTTGAAGCGTTCGGCAATGGTGAAAGCCCGGCCCTTGTCTACGTCGCTGGTCGTGGAACCATTTAGCGTGACGGAAAAATCGTCCCCCACCTGGGCGGTGATCCCGTTGAGGCCCCCATTGCGCAAAGCACGATTGAGGTCGCCTTCCAGCTTTGCCGGATCCCGCGGCGGCTTCGGCGGTGCCGGCGGCTGATCCGTGATCGTGCTCGGTGGGGTTTTTTCGGCTGGCGGCGGTGCGGGCCGTTTGACGCGCAGCTTGTCGTCCACTCCGGCGACGTCGGGCACCGCCAAAACGAGTTGCACAGCGCGGTTGTCCTCGGCGTGGGAACTGACTGTTCCGGCCAACGTGACATTGCCGTCCCCATCCACACTGACGTACACGTCTGGAAAGCCTGCGGTCCGCAGATGGTCGGTGATCCGCTGCTGCAGGGCACCGGTGTCCAACTCCTTGATTTCCGACGGCGTTGTCACGATCGCGGAAGGCTCTTGCTGAGAAGGATCCTCCACCGGCGGCGGTGGCGCGGCCACCTGGTAGTTGCGGCGGACCTCTTTGATCATGGGCGAGGCGCTCAGCACGCTTTCCAGCTTTGGCTCTTCCCCCGAAGTGAGCGTGCCGCCGAGCGTGGCGAGGAGGCCTTTGTCCGACCGCATCACCTGCGCCGTGAGCTGTTTGAGGCCCGCATCCGCAAGGGCCTTGTTGAGTTCCGTAGCGACCTCCGCGGGGTCTGCCACCACCTGGATCGTGTCCACGACGGATTTCAGTTCGGGATGTCTCTTCAGCAGGTCCAGGGCCTGGTCGCGGTAAGCGGCGGTACTCACCGTACCCGATGCCGTCGCCACCCAGTCCTTGCCGACCGTGGCGCGGACGTTGGAAAGGCCTTTGCTGCCGAGTTCGGCGTTGATGGACGCTTCCACGGACGACTGCCGGTTGCCAAATGTGCCCTGCCAATACAGCACGCCCGCTATGGCGAACGCCACCACGATGCCGGCCACGGCGGCACCGATCGCCAGGGTGCGCCACAGCCCGCCGCCCGCGGCCGAGTCGGGTTCGGAGCGCGGGTTATCCATCACCGGCTTCAAGCCCGGCGAGGCGGACCCGGCCTCGGAGCCGTTCTGCAGCAGATAACCGTCTTTCCGGCAGAAGCGAGCGCCGGCGGCATTCATCGTCCCGCAGCGCGGGCAGCGCACGCTCGCCCCGGGCCGCGTGACTTCGCCTTCCCCATCGTGCAGGGCATGGATCGCGGACGGCTGGCTCGTCCCATGCCGTGCCGCCGCATCGCTCGCCCCGTAGCCCAGCGGCACCGTTGCCGAATCCCGTCCGCCCGGGTTGGTCCGGGGGGCGGTACTCTCGGCGCCGGTGTCGGGAAAGCGATAGCCGTCGTTGCGGCAGAAGCGCGCGGTGGACGGATTCTCGACGCCGCATTGCGGACACACGCGAACCCCGGCGGATTCTTTTAGCGGTGGGGCTGCCACGAGGCGGGCTCCACACTCCGGGCAAAATTTCGGACTGCCCGGAATCTCCGTCTGGCACTCCTGGCAGATCACGGCTGCCTCCCGTTTCTAGCTTCACGCTGGCCTGCGAAAGCGGCGCAGGCGGGACGGGTCTCCGTCGAATCGAACGATTCCGCGGTCGCAGCGTTGGCGATCGCGAGGCGCCCGTTGTTGTTCATGGTATCGATTCCTCAAATATTCAATTCGTTAGTTGCTCTGGCGCGGCCGTTCGGGTCTTCAGGTTGCGCCGTCCGGTGCTATCCAGCCGGGCTGGACCGAACGCCGGACCGCGCGGAAATGCCCGGGTCAGAGATTCGCGTTTGGGACGAAGATGTGTCGTACGCTTCTCGCCAACGGCGACTATCGGGCAGATTGCACTGCCCCCCGACCGCCGGGCGTTGGCGCAGGATCCCGTCACCCGTCTGAGCAGCGCGCGCCCTCCATGGGCACATTTTCCCATGCTTCACCGGCCGTACTTTGATCCAGCTTGCACATTCCCCTTGCTGCGCGCACTTGGTGGCCCCGGAAATGCCGGAAATCAACCCATGAAATCGCCTTGACGCTGCGCCCAAGCACCGCAAGCGGTGATGCTGTAAGGTCATGATCCGCGATGGAAACCCGCTCTGACGTGATGGAGGCGATTTTGAACAGATCCTTCCTTTTGGTGCTCTGCATTACCGTATTTTGCGCTTCGGGGCCGGCCCGCGCTGGCGACGTGCCAGCCACGACGGCGTTTTTCGCCGCCTCGTTGTGGGACACCGCGGACAGTCCCGTGGCGTTGTCGGCCCTGCGCGGAAGGCCTTTGTTGGTCAACTTTTGGGCGACCTGGTGCGAGCCCTGCCGGCGCGAATTCGTCGAACTGGAAACGGCCCATCGCAAACACGAAGGGGATGGGCTGATGATGGTCGGCATCGCCGTCGAAGACGAAACGGACAAGATCCGGGAATTCGTCGCCGCCCGGAAGGTCGGGTTCCGCATCCTCCACAGCAAGGACAAAGGCCCGGAGATGATGCGGGATTTGGGCAACACGGTTTCCGCTCTGCCTTTCACCGTGGCGATTGGTCGCGACGGCCGTATCACTGGCAATAAACTCGGCGCTCTGCGCGCGGGAGATCTGGATCGCCTGCTGGCCGGGCTCAGGATCAAACCCTGAACGCCGGGCCGCGGCTCCAGTGGCCCGCGTTTCTTGATCTGCATCGTTTCGCGCCGCCGCCGCGGCAACGTCGCCGTTAGAGTTGTTGTTGTCTCCACCGCGGAGTGGGCGTCGTGCGTTGGGTTTTCCTGTCGATCGTTCTCGCCTCGGCCACTGCTATGGCGGGCTGCGCGGGCAGCCGGTTTTTGTCACGGCGCGGCCGGACGGGCGTCAGGGGTGGGTCAATTTCACGCTGCCGGACGCGGTGGGCGGGCGAAACCAAGACGGTTTCCTCTGGTCGTAGAATGACCGACTCGGCCGCTCGGCCGATCAAAAACAGGCGCGATGTATCGCGCCGAACAGGAGGCAGTCTTGTATTACGGGGAACGCTTTAACGGCTACAGCCATCTCGTCGGCACGATCTTGGCCGTGTCCGGCGCAGCGGTGCTCATCGTGCTGGGAGCTTTGAATGCCGATCCGTGGAAAATCGTGAGTTTTTCGATCTACGGGGCAACGCTGGTGCTGCTGTACAGCTTTTCGACCATTTACCACAGCACGCGCGGCCGGGCAAAAGCGTTCTTCCAGAAGATGGATCACAACGCCATTTACCTGCTCATTGCCGGCACCTACACCCCGTTCGCCCTGGTTTCCCTGCGTGGGCCGTGGGGCTGGAGCCTGTTCGGCGTTGTCTGGGGACTGGCTGCGGTGGGCATCATCCAGGAGTTCATCCTCGGCAAGCGCACACGCCTGCTGTCCCTGATCATCTACCTTCTCATGGGCTGGGTCGCCCTGGTGGCGGTGGTGCCGATGATCGATGCCTTGTCCCCGGCGGGATTCGCGTGGGTTGCGGGCGGGGGCTTGATCTACACCCTGGGCATCATTTTTTATCTCTTCGACGAGCGCTTCACCCACTGGCACGGCATCTGGCACTTGTTCGTGATCGGCGGCAGCGTCGCCCACTATTTCGC
>JBAWHH010000281.1:0-4452 GCA_049593715.1 Rhodocyclaceae bacterium | reverse complement strand
GCCTACAAGGGTATCCCACTGGTGGCGGCGGTGGCGGTGGCGCTGGATCGGTTGGGCCGCAACGTTCCTTTCCTTTTCAACCGCAAGGAAGCCAAGGACCACGGCGAAGGCGGCGTACTTGTCGGGGCGGAGCCTAAAGGGCGGATCCTGATTGTCGATGACGTGATTTCGGCCGGAATCTCGGTCCGTGAGTCCGTGCAGGCCATCCGCGCCGCGGGAGCGATCCCCTGTGGCGTGGTCATTGCGCTGGACCGCATGGAGCGGGGCGTGGGCGACCTTTCTGCGGTGCAGGAAGTGGAACTCACGTACGGCATGCCGGTTCTCAGTGTGTCCAAGCTGGACGATCTCGTGAAATATCTCTCCCAACGTCCCGAAATGGGGCCCAATCTGCTGGCGGTGGAGGCCTACCGCGCGAACTACGGCGTTGTTCATGTCGCCTCGTAGGACATGGGTCTCGCTGGTGGTGGTTCTATTGTCCATGCCACTGGCTACCCAGGCACAGAAGGCAGCGGGAGCCCAGAACCAGCGATCGACCTATTGCTGCAGCGACGAGCAGGGGCGGCCGATCTGCTCCGATGTTTTGCCCCAGTCGTGTTGGAGCCGTGCCTATCGGGAGATCGATGGTCGCGGCCTCACCGTCCGCCGCGTGGAGGCGCCGCTGACGGCCGAACAGATCGCCCAGCGGGAAGCCGAGGCGCGGCGCAAGCGCGAGCAGGAACGGTTGGCGCGCGAGGTGCGCAAACGCAATCAGGCCCTGCTCGATGCCTACAGCAACGAACGGGACATCGATCTGGTGCGGAACAGGTCGCTGGCGGATATCCAGAAATCCCTCAATCAGGCAACCGAACGTTACGCCGAAGCGGCGAAGCGGCAGAAGGATCTGTCCAACGAGATGGAGTTCTATCGCCGCAAGCCCGCGCCGAAGGAACTGCTCGACTCGATTCGCGACAACGAATCGGAACTGCGCGCCAATGGCAGCGTGGTGGAGGCCAAGCAGAAAGAGCTGGACGCGACGCGGGCAAAGTTCGACGAAGAAAAGCGCCGTTACTTGGAACTGACCCGCGGCCAGATCTCTGCGCCGGCCCCCGCACCGGCGCCGCCTCGCCGATAGTCTCTCTCAATCCCGTCCTGCAGGGGCGGCAGTGCGCCTGAGGCGCCGGATCAGTTGCCGAGCAGCCCTTCCAGCCAGGATCGCACGGCATCCTCGTCTTCCAGGCGAAAGCGGGCGTGGGACGAGCCCATGCCCACCTTGATGGAAATCCCCTGGTGTTCATTGACGACGACGAACGCGTCTTCGTCAGTCACGTCGTCCCCCACAAAAACCGGTGTGCGCTGCGCAAACGGTGCGCCACCCAGGAAGCGCGCTACCGCAACGCCCTTGGTCACGCTCGCGGATTTGATTTCCACCATGCCGCGGGCGTGCAGCATCGTCAGTCCCGTGTCCGGCGTGCATAAGGCTGCGACGAAGCGGGCTATCTCGTCCCGCAGCGCGGGCTGGATATGAAAGTGCAGCACCAGCGAATAAGGCTTGCGCTCCAGCTTGATGGCGGGGAAACGGGCCAGCAGGGGGCCGCACGCGTCTTGCATGGCCGCCAGGCTTGGGGCGGCAGCAATGTTTTCCGTTGGTCCAGCGGGCGAGGTTTTCCAGGCCGAACCGTGTTCGCCTGCCATGGGCAGTCTCAGGGGCGAAAACAGGGTTTCAAGGGTATCCATCGCGCGGCCGCTGATGATGGCCAGCGCGCCGCCCAGCGCCCCGTGCAGTTCCGCCAGCAATTCGCTCAACCCGGCATCGACGACGGGAACACTGGCGTCGGGCCGATGGAAACGGACCAGGGTGCCGTCGAAATCCAGGAAGAGGGCGGTGCGCCCCAGGTCCAGCCGAGTCGGTGGTCGATGGGTCATCGAATCTTCACCACGTAGTCTCTCCCCTTGGCCCGCCCCGGTTCGGGACCGGCGGGCAGTGCTTCCAAACTATTAGGGTAGACCAGAAGGGAGCCCAATGGGGCGGCCCGCAAGGCTGATCGCGCCCAAGCTTGCCGCTTTGGCGCCGCCAGGAATCGGCCGTCGAGTCCGCCAATCCCCCATGACGCTTGGGGCAAAGAGGACGATGGACTTTCCGGCGTCCGTGTTGCAGGATGATGGTGGAGGAGCAGAAGGGTGGGGCGCCGAGGATGCGGTTTGCCGGCGCTGATGCGAGGTGCCGGGGCGCCAACCGGCCAGTGTCTTCCTCTCGAATCCTCCGTTGCGTCGGTTACTGGCGCTCAGCTACCGGCTCATCCCAAAGTTGCTGCAGTGCGGCGGCCGGGGCAAGAGTTCATCGCTGCGGCCCGTTTCGAACTTCTGCGCGCGGAGGACCAACCGAATGAACGCACCCGCCGACCGCGGTCCAGCTACCCCGCGGCTCGTCTTGATCGCCCCTTTGTCCGGACCGCTGGTCCCGATCGAAACGGTCCCCGATCCCGTGTTTGCCCAGAAGATGGTCGGTGACGGCATTTCCATCGATCCACTGGACCAGTGCCTGCGGGCGCCCTGCGACGGAAAGATTGTCCAGATACATTCCGCCGGTCATGCCGTGACGGTCGCCACCGCCCAGGGCATTGAGGTGCTGATGCACGTCGGCCTAGACACCGTGGGCCTGAAAGGCTCCGGTTTCACGCCGCGGGTGCAGGTGGGCGATAGCGTGAAAACCGGCGACGCGCTCATCGATTTCGATGCCGATTACGTCGCCACCCACGCCAAGAGCCTGCTCACCCAAATCGTGATCACCAACATGGAGCGCGTGGCGGCCTTCAGCCCGCGCTCCGGCGATGTCAGTGTCGCCCGCGACGTGATTCTGGAATTCACGCTGGCCGCTGGCGCAGAGTCGGCGGGCGCGGCAGCGGCGGCCGCTAGCGCCGTCTCGGAAGCGATCCTGATTCCCAACGCCACCGGGCTGCATGCGCGCCCCGCAGCGGTGCTGGCCAGCGTCGCCAAGACCTTCAAGGCGGAAATCCGACTGCGCAAGGGCGAGCGCGAAGCCAACGCCAAGAGCGTCGTCGCGGTCATGGGCCTGGAGATCGGTTGCGGGGACAAGGTGACGCTGGTGGCGACCGGCGACGATGCACAATCCGCGATCGACACCTTGACCCCATTGCTGCGGGACGGGTTGGGTGACGAAGGGTGTGTCCCTGCCCCAGCCCGGGCGAGCGTCGTGGTGTCTGCCGATGCAACCCCGGCACCTCGTCCGCGGCCCGAGGACCCGGACCTGCTCGTCGGCGTTGCTGCCTCGCCCGGGCTCGGGGTGGGCGGGGTGTTCCAGGTTCGCCACGAAGAGATTTCAGTGCCGGAATGTGCCGAGGGCGATCCGCAGTCCGAGCGCGAGCGCCTCGACCACGCTATCGACCAGGCCCGCATCCAGCTCGAAGCACTGCACGCCCGACTGCATAGCGAGCGCGCGGCGGACAAGGCCGCCATTTTCGCCGCCCATCAGGAACTGCTGGACGACCCCGACCTGCTGGACATCGCTTCCTCCGCGCTGGCCAAGGGCAAAAGCGCCGAGTTCGCCTGGCGCAGCGCGTTCACCACCCATGCAGAACGCCTGGCGAACTTGCGTACCGAGTTGCTGGCGGCGCGCGCCAACGACCTGCGCGACGTCGGCCGGCGCGTGTTGACGCTGCTGACCGGGGCTGGACAGCAGCGCCTCGATCCGCCCCCGGATGCCATCCTGGTGGCCGAGGAACTGACCCCCTCCGACACCGCAAGCCTGGACCGTACCAAGGTGCGGGGTTTTTGCACCACCCTGGGCGGGGCCACGTCCCACGTGGCGATCCTGGCACGCTCGCTGGATATTCCCGCCGTCGCGGGCATCGATCCACGGGCACTGGATCTCCCGAACGGCACGCCCGTGGTGCTCGACGGCGGCAAGGGTACGTTGCGGCGCAATCCTTCGCCGGAGGACATGACCCGCATCCGGGAAACCCAGCGCCGGGTCGCGGACCGCCGCCGGGTAGAACTGGCGGCGGCGCAGGAGCCGGCGGTCACCCTCGACGGCCACCGCATGGAGGTGGTGGCCAATATCGGTGGGTTGGCCGAAGCCCAGAAGGTGGCGAGTCTGGGCGGGGAAGGTGTGGGCTTGCTGCGTTCCGAGTTCCTGTTTCTGGAGCGCGAGACGGCGCCCGGCGAGGAGGAGCAGTTCGAAACCTACAAGGCGATTGTCCTGGCGCTGGGACCGGATCGCCACCTCATCATTCGCACGCTCGACGTAGGCGGTGACAAGCCTCTGCGCTATCTGCCGATCCCGAAGGAGGACAACCCATTCCTCGGCGAGCGCGGCCTGCGCATCGGGTTGGATCGGCCGGAAATCCTGCGCGTGCAACTGCGCGCGATCCTGCGTGCGGCGGCTTTCGGCAAGGTGCGGGTGATGTTTCCCATGGTCGGGCTGCTGTCCGAGTTGCGCGACGCCAAGGCCATGCT
>JBAWHH010000280.1:0-8327 GCA_049593715.1 Rhodocyclaceae bacterium | reverse complement strand
GGTTATGGTGATCGATTGTCTCGGTCTGTTCGCTGGCGCACATCAACGGCCAGGGAGGCCGGTGTCGGGCGGCTAGGCCATGGACTGGACATAGGCCGCCCGGTCCGCCTGGTAACACCCGCAGGCTCCGGCCTCCAGGCCGGGGCGGTCGAGAATGGTGATATCGCCGCGGCGATAGGCGATCAGTTTGCGCTTCTGCAGCGAGGTGGCCGCCTTGGTGACGCCGACGCGGCGCACCCCCAGCAAATAGGCGAGGAACTCGTGGGTGACATGAAAACCGGCCGAATGGGCGCGATCCTGGGTCATGAGGAGCCAGCGGGCGAGGCGCGCTTCCACCACATGGAAGCGGGTGCAGGCGGCGCCCTGGGCGAGTTGCCGCATCACCACGTAGAGGTAGTGCTTCAACTCCTGCTGCAGGGCGGGGCTTTGTTCGAGTTGCCGGCGAAACGTCGCGGCTTCGATGCGCAGCGCCGCCCCGGCGCCTTGTACCAACGCCTGCAGCGGCCAGATGTCCACGCCGAGGGCGAGGGACAGGCCGAGCATACCTTCGTCGCCGACCAATCCCACCTCCAGGTGGGTGACGCCATCGACCGGCGTCGTCAGCGCAATGACGCTGGCGGTAGGAAAGAAGACGTGGCCGATCGGTTCGCCCGGCTCGGCCAGGATCTCGCCGAACACCAAATCCACCGGCTCGCAGGCCGCCAGCAGGCGCTCGCGGTCTTTGCGCGGCAGGGCCGCCAGCAGACGATTGGCGGCAAGCACGGGCTGAACGGGCGGCAAGTGTGGATTCTCCTGGATGCGGGGGGAGCCCGGCAGGGCAAACAGCGCGCGGTGGCAGTGCCTTCCGCGTCTCCCGTGCCGGCCCGCAGCAAACGGCTATCTCGGATGATTTTTGCGCAGGCTGCACGCAAACCCGCCGGTTGTCTGCGCGGTAGCGTACGAAGTAGGCCTGCCAAGGAGCGGGGAACGAAACCATCTGAGCCCCGGCGACCGCCAACGGCCGATGCTCTCAACCCGAGATGTCGGGTAGCAGCAGGTCAAACCATTTTTCTTCACCACCGCATAGCACTCGCAGAAGCGCGCCTCGAGCCCTGACCGGCGATTTACACCACAGCCCTGCCCGGGGTCGTTTCCCCACCCACGACTATGCGCGGTACCGTACAGACGAGGTCGGGCTCCCGGCCCAGGATCCGTCCAGGCCTGAAAGCGCAAACAAAACATGACTGCCAGACGGAGCGGCGTCACCCCTTCCAATCTCGGATGTGCGCAAGATGCCTCCCGATGGGCGAAGAAATGTGGGCTTTCAGCGATCGTTTCGCGCCTCATAAGTCGGGTTGTCGCGCCTTCAGGCGTTGCGGAGCGGAATTGCCTCCCCAAACCTTCCCGATCCACCACGACCACATGGAAAACAGTAAATTCACCGTCGAAGTAGCTCTCGAGTTTCACCGGCGCATGGCGAAGATCATCGACGCCGTTCAAGCCGGGATTTGGCGAGCGGGGCTGCATGAACTGCTCGGGTACGCCACTGACTACGCGTTCGGTGAGGAGCGTGGGCTGCAGACACTGGTTCTGAAAACCCGAAAGCGCTCCACCTATGTGCGACTGCACTGGAACGCCATCCTTGGCGACGATCCGGCCGACCGGCAGCGCGTGGATGACGCGATCGCCAGTGCAATCAATGAGCTGACGTAACAAAACCGGTTGCGGCAAATCGGTCCCGCCAAGCCGCGGGCGCCTCAGCTCGACACGGTTCCTCCGCAATCAAGGGGAAGTCACGTGTGGATCGGATACGTGTCGTTGCGCCAAATGTGTCGCCGCGGGCGCGTTTGGAACGCTGGCGTGGAATCGGTATCGGCAAGACGGGCCATTGGCGAGCGTCCGCCAGCGGGATGAGTCGAACGGGCGGAATGGGTGAGTCGGGGCCAACTGGTTGCACCCGGCGGGCGACCGCTTCCAACGCCGAGCCGCCGGCCAGACCACCGCTTTAAGAGGACGGCGAACGGCCGGAATTGTGACGAATGCCGGCTTTCGCTACTTGTGCTGACATCCGTCGCGCATCCAGTACGGTTGAGAGTCCGCCCGGGTCAGGGCAAGGGCATTTCCTCTTCGGGTTGCGAAATGGATTCGAATCCCAGAGTTTGGCAAACCTACCGCTCGGTGACCGGCGGCAGACAAACCGCCAGCGCCGAGACCAGGGCGCTCAGTTCGGCCTGCGCCGCGTCGCACAGAAGCGCCAAGTCTGCACCGCCATCCGGATGGGCCAGGATCGCCTCTTCGAGTTTCGCACTCGCGATCCGCAGACGTTGCGCACCCAGAGTCGCCGCCACGCTCTTCAAGGAGTGCGCCATGCGCCGTGCCGCCACGGTATCCGCGACGCCTATTTGGGTGCGCAACTGCTCGACGCCCGCGGCGTGCTCCTGCGCAAAGCGACGCAAAAGGCGAACATAGAACGGCCACTTTCCTCCTGCGTACTTAAGGCCGGCGGTCACATCCAATCCCGGAATCGCCTCCAGGCAGGTACGTTCTGCCTCCTGCGCCTGTGCCACCGGCTGGGGCGTTGCGGCGAGGGGATCGAGCGTTTGGCGAGCGGGTAGATGCTTCAGCAGAACAGCATAGAGCGAGTCGGGATCAACGGGCTTGGCGATATGGTCGTTCATCCCGGCGGCCAGACAGGCCGACCGATCCTCGCCAAACGCGTTGGCGGTCATCGCCAAGATGGGCAGTTTGGCGCAACCAGGAAGTGCTCGGATGGCGCGTGCTGCCGACAGGCCGTCCATGCGTGGCATCTGCACGTCCATCAGAATGAGGTCGTAGTGCGCGCTGCGCGCCGCGTCCACCGCTTCGACGCCGTCGGCAGCCGAGTCGACGGCGAGGTTTGCGGCGTGAAGCAACGCCAGGGCCACTTCACGATTGATCTCGTTGTCTTCGGCCAGGAGAACGCGAGCACCGGCATACCTGTGGCGAAGCGTGTCCTGGGCACCTTCGCTGGGTTTCTCGTTCACCGAATCGTGGATGACAGGCCCCTGCGCGGATTCAAGTCGGGCCGTGAACCAGAATAGGCTTCCTCGCCCCGGTTCGCTCTCCACGCCCACCTCACCACCCATGAGGTGCACCAGCCGTCGCGTGATGGCCAGTCCCAGTCCCGTGCCGCCATGTTGGCGGGTGGTGGAAGTATCGGCCTGCTCGAACGCCTCGAATAGGCGGGGCAGCACCTCTGGCGCAATGCCCACGCCGCTATCCTCGACTTCGAAGCGAAGCAGCAGTTCCGGCCCCGCCTGCTCGATGAGCCGCGCGCGCATGCACACAGTTCCGCGCTGGGTGAACTTCACCGCATTGCCGGCATAGTTCAGGAGCGCCTGGCGCAACCGGGTCGGATCTCCGTGCAGCCACGCCGGCACGTCGTCAAGATCGGTGTCGAGTGCGAGGCCCTTTGCCTTTGCCTGTTCGGCGAGGAGCGAGCGAACATGATCGAACACGGCCTCAAGGTCAAAGTCGGCGCGCTCAAGTTCGAGACGGCCCGCCTCGATCTTCGACAGATCCAACACGTCGTTGATGATCGTCAGCAGATGGTGGGCCGCGTTGTCTATCTTGCCCAGGCGTTGCCCCTGCTCGGGCGTCAGCGCCGACTGCCGCAGCAGATGCGTCAGTCCGATGATGCCGTTCATGGGCGTGCGGATCTCGTGGCTCATGTTGGCGAGGAACGCGCTTTTGGCGACGTTCGCCGCCTCAGCCCGCCCCCGGGCGTCCGCCAACTGCACCGTGCGTTCGGCCACCAACTCCTCCAGGTGGTGACGGTAATGGTCCAGTTCATCGCTCAGGCGCCGCTTCTCGGTCATGTCATCCTTGATCGCCACAAAGTGCGTCAGGCGCCCGTCGGGCTGGCGGATCGGCGTGATGGTGGCGTACTCGACGTACTCCTCGCCATTCTTGCGTCGATTGTGGAACTCCCCTTTCCAGGGCTCTCCCCGCGTCAGCGCAGCCCACATATCGTCGTAGGTCTCCCGCGGCGTTTTGCCGGACTGCAGGATGCGCGGATTCTGCCCGATCACTTCCTCGCGGGCATAACCGGTCACGCGCACAAAGGCGTCGTTGACGTACTCGATGTTCGCTTCCAGATTGGTGATGACGACGCACTCCTGACTCTGCTCCACCGCCAGGGAGAGTTTGCGCAACTGCTCTTCGGCGCGCTGGCGCTCGGTGATGTCGCGCGAGAGCACGACGAATCGTTGTCCGTCTCCAGGTTGGGCTGCCTTGCGGGCGACCGAGAGTTCAAACCATCGCTCGCCGGTGGGCAGCGGCAGTTTGACGACTCGCCCATAATCACTGCCTGCGCGTCCCGCCGCGGCCAGGGCGGCGAGCGTGGTCGCCGCGGCTTCGGGCGGGATGACCTCCGCGACGTTTCGGCCCAGCAACTGTGCTTCCGGGGCCGCCAGTAACTCCCTGTGGCCAGCCCTGACGGCGAGATAGCGGCCTTCTTCATCCAGTTCGAAGAGCAGATCGGGGATGGCCTGGATCGTTGCCGCCATGTCCTCGGCCATCCGTTGGAGATTCGCCTCCGCCTCTTTGCGCTCCGTCAGATCGATATCCAGGCAGAACATCTCGGGTGTCTGGCCGGGCACGTGGACGTAGGCATGACAGGAATAGACCGCAACGTGGCTGCCGTCTTTGCGCAGCAGGGAAAGCTCCCCCGCGGCAATGGGCTGCCCGGTCTCGAACATCTGTTGCATTGCCTGCCGAACCTCGTCGCGCATGGCCGGCGGGATGATGAGATCCAGGACGCTGCGTCCCACGGCTTCTTGCGCGGTGTAGCCGTAAAGCCGCTCGGAGGCTTGATTCCAGTAGTGTGTGATGGTGTCCGGGCCGTAGCCCTGCACGGCCAGCGTGGGAATCTCGTTCAATAGATTGCGAAAGCGCAACTCGCTGGCGCGCAATGTGGCCTCGGCCCGCTTGCGTTCGGTGATGTCGCGGGAAATGCCGAACAGACCGATGACTTCGCCGTCGGCATCGTGCAGTGGGCCCTTGGTGGCCAGGAAGGTACGCTCCCCATCGACGGTGCTGAGGTCCTCTTCGACCGTGAAGGTCCGGTTCTCGGCCATCGCCTGACGGCCAAGCTCCCTGAGGAACGCCGCTTGTTCGGCCGGAAACAGCGCGTGATCGTCTTTGCCCAGTACGTCCGCCGCGGCTTTTCCGGTGATGCGCTCGGCCGCCCGGTTGAACAGCAGATAGCGCCCGTCGAGATCTTTGGCGAAGATGGCATCGTCGGAACTTGCGGCGACGGCGTCCAGGAGCATAAGTGCCCGCAGCCGCTGGGCCTGCATGGTGCGCTCGCGCTGTGCCGCCGCCAGTTCCTGTCTCTGACGAAAAAGGAATAACCCGCTGCCGGCTGCGAACAGTGCCAGAAGCCCTGCCAGCCCGATCCACAGTGCGTCATTTGCGGCGCTGCCATAGGCTTCTGCCGTATCAATTTTCGCCTCCAGGAACCAATCGGTACCGGCAATGGCTCGCACTGCACCCATGGCCGCCACGCCCCGGTAATCGACCTCCTCGATGAGTCCGCTCGGCGCCGGCTCGCCGCCCACGCTGGGAGGCGAGGCGCGGGTGTTCGGCCAAGGGGCGCTGAGCTTCGCGGCGGCATCGGCGGAGTAGCGCAGGGCATTGAGGTAGAGGATCTGCTCGCCACTGCGTCGAAACAGCAGGGTCTCGCCACTCGTGGTGGGTGCCGGCCAAGATTTCAACGTGGGGTACAGATAGCCGGCGGGATCCACCCGCAGGACGACCGCGGGCGTGTGCTTGGCGATGGCGGACAGAGGCGCGATGAAGTCCAGATGCACATGACCGTTGGCGTCTCGATAGGGGCCTACCTGGCCCACGCGCTTTGCCGCGACGGCCTCTTTCACCGCGGCATCAAGCGCAGGCTCCACGGGCGCGGTCGCGCCAGAGGAATCCCACAGCAGTTCGGCCGAATCACTCAAGACCAGAACCGAACGAAAGCCGCCTCCCCGACTCAGCCGCTCAAGATTAGATTGAAGGGCGTCTCGGCTGGCGTCATCGCCTTTGTCACGCCAGCGACTGAACTCCTCGGCATAGCTCTGACTGGTTCGCACGAACTCCGCGTTCGCCTGCCGCTCCTTGAGCCAGTCGGCAATCTGACGTGCCTTGAGATCCGCGATGGCCTGAAGGCGCGCGCCTTGCGCCGCTTTCTCACTGTCGAGCGTATGCAAGATCCCGCCGGCCACCAGGGCGAGGATGGCGACGACGATGAGCGCAAGCGGCAGGCGCAGCGCACGCAGCCTCACATGCACATCGTCCGGCGCCATGCCGGTGCGTTGCAGCAAGCGGCGCATCAACCCGAATAGCAGCAGTGAGGTCACGCCCACGAATAACCAACCCTTCACCGTGCTGATCAGGGCGAACTGGGCGGGGTCGCGGAAGAGCCACGCGGCGGCTTTGTCGGAGAGAAGGACCCACAGACTGGCGAACACGGCGTAGACGAGCACCACCGTCAAGACGCGCTCCGTGCGAGGCAGGTTAGTCAGAGGGGAATGAGTCATGACTGGTCAGTAGTCTGCGGGGGCCATACCGTGGGCCAACGCACCCGGCGCTCGGCCCAACCCGCAGGCTGCGCGCTAGGCGCTCAATTGCGCGATATTCTGACCCAACGGCAAGGGTTTGAGGTGCAATTGGCAGGTGTGTAACGGGCGCACCTGGAGGGGCCCATTGGCATCTCGCGTTGCCACGTTCCCTGTTTCGGGTAGGTGTGCGGGGAAATTGGCGCGCCTGTTGCGCAAGCCGCGCCCGCCATGCAAAGCGGTGGCTAGCGGGCAGCGCGTCAACGATGCCAGGACGCCCCCTTTCTGCTGGGCTGCCCCCCCTTGCTTGCCTATACTCTAAAGGTGCTCTCAGCACGGTGTGGAATGCGGGGGGTCACGGTTTCGCATCCGCGTCGGAAGATGGAGGGCGTCATGCCCGGTTGTTTGGTTGCGTTCGCGCTGGCGAGCAACGGAGCGGCAAATGGCCATTGGTCCGTGAGGCCTGTTTCGGTTGCACAGCGGGGTGGTGTCATGACCCTGAACGCATTGCCTGATCTCCACTGTCAGGGAGCCGGCTGGCGTGGCTGCCCAAGGATCGGCGATGGATAGCGGCCTGTGGTCTTCCCGGGATCTGACCGGCGCCGTCATCGATGCCCTCGATAGCGTCATCGCCGTCCTCGACGAGACGGGGCGCATCATTCTGGTCAATGAGGCCTGGCGGGCCTTCGCGCGGGAAAACGGCGCCACGCCGCACACCTGCCAGGCGGTGGGCGAGAACTACTTCGCGGCGTGCGAGCGGGCACTGCCCGATCCGGGCGCACAGTCTGCCCTGGAGGGGATGCGCGCGGTCCTGGCGCATCGGCAACCGCGCTTCAGCCTTGACTACCCCTGCCATTGCCCACAGCGCCAGCGCTGGATGCGGATGAGCGTCACGGCGCTGGCGGGGCCGCCCACTGGCCTGGTGGTCAGCCACCGGGAGATCACGGCACGCGTGCAGGCGGTGGAGGCGTTGCGGGAGAGCGAAATACGGTATCGCACCGCATTTCGCACCAGTCCCGACGCGCTGATCATTAGCCGCCTCGGCGACGGGTTCTGTCTCGATGTCAATGACGGGTTCGAGCGCATGACCGGTTGGCATCGCACCGATGTCGTCGGCCATTCCCTGATCGAACTCGGCCTCTGGAACGACCCGTCGCAACGCCAGCGGCTGATCGACGCGTTGAAACGCGACGGCACACTCGAGAATTTCGAGGCCCAGTTCGTCGCCCGGAATGGGGATATCCGCACAGGACTGCTCTCCGCCCGGCTGCTTACCCTCGATGGACAGCCATGCATCCTGTCGATCACGCGGGACATCACCCAGAAGAAACAAGTCGAGCAGGCCCTGTTGACGAGTGAGCGGCGGTTCCAGGACATTGTCGGCGCATCGGCCGACTGGGTGTGGGAGATTGACGCGGCGCAGCGCTACTCCTACGTGTCGGAGAGCGTGGCGGATCTGATCGGCTTCACGCCCGAGCAAGTCCTGGGCAAGACGCCGGGCGAGTTCATGCCGGCCGACGAAGCGCCGCGGGCAGCGCAGGCTTTTGCCGCCATAGCGGCCCGCAGCGAGGCGTTTCGAGACCAGGAGCGAACGCTGCTGCACCGCGATGGCAGCGTCCGCCATGTCCTGTCGAGCGGCACACCGGTCTTCAACGGTGTCGGCAAACTGCTCGGCTATCGGGGATTGGATCGAGACGTCACCGAAAAGTGGCGAGCGGAACTCGCACTGCGCGACTCCGAAGCGAAATATCGCCTGCT
>JBAWHH010000279.1:0-1940 GCA_049593715.1 Rhodocyclaceae bacterium | reverse complement strand
CTGGAGCGCCGCCGCCGGGCCTTCGACTCGGCCTGCGCCCGCGCCGCGACCACCAAGCACATGATCGAGGCGCTCGGCGTGCCCCACACCGAAGTGGAACTGGTGCTGGTCCATGGCGAGACGGCCGGCTTCGACCGCCAAATCGCCGATGGCGACCGCGTCGCCGTGTATCCGAAATTCGAGGCGTTCGACGTCAGCGAACTACTGCGAGTGCGGGAAAAGCCGCTGCGGACGACGCGTTTCGTCGCCGACGCCCACCTGGGCGGGCTGGCGCGCCTGCTGCGCATGACCGGCTTCGACACGCTCTACGACAACGGCTTCGACGACGGCGAAATCGCCGGCCTGGCCGAGCGGGAACATCGCATCGTGCTCACCCGCGACCGCGAACTGCTGAAGCGGCGCAACGTCACCCACGGCGGCTACGCGCGGGCGCTGGCGGCGGCCGAGCAACTGCGGGAGGTTTTCGGCCGGCTCGATCTCGCCCGCAGCGCCCGCCCCTTCACGCTGTGCCTGCATTGCAACGCGCCGCTGCGCGAAATCGCCAAAGCCGAAGTGCTGGACCGCCTGCCGGACAAAGTGCGGGAACGCTATGAGCACTTCACCACCTGCGACCAGTGCCAGGGCGTGTTCTGGCAGGGCACGCATTGGCAGAGGATGCGGAGCGTGGTCGAAGCGGTGGTGGAGCATTCTCCGCCACTGGCGGCATCCGGGCTCTTGAGCACCCCAGCGCGCCGTCTTTCGAAGTAACCGGCGTCGATCGGTGCGGCCGGAGCGGACGCGGGACCAACTCAATCGTTTGGCCAAGTTGCCGAATCCGAGCCGCACTTGGGACACCGGCCAGACGCTGCGCCACTTCCGTTGATCGCACGGTCGCGACGGGCGGCAATCGCTTCCGAGCCGTTGAGCGCCGCCGCCACCTTGCCATTGCCATGGTTTCGAGGTCCAATCCCCTTCTTGGTCCATGCACACCGGCGCGACGGGCGGGGCAGCGGCTTCGCATCCGCGCCGCACGGGAGAAGAACATGGTGCACGTTCACGCCTTCAAACTTGCGGCTTTAGCCCTTGCCTGCGCGGTCCTCATTCTCGGGAGCCAACACACCCTCGCTGCGGTGATAAAGGGTTCGGCGATGTACCGGGAGCGAATCGCACTGCCGCCGACGGCCGTCTTCGAGGTGACGCTGGAAGACAGCTCCCGTGCCGACCGACCCGCCGACGTACTGGGCCGTGCCCGGCTGGAGCCGGCGGGCCAGCCGCCTTTCCGCTTCGAGATCAGCTACGACCCCGCGCAGATCGCACCGGGCGGACGCTACGTATTGCGGGCGCAGATCACCGACCGCGGGAAGCTGCTCTTCGTCACCGATCGGCAGCAACCGATCGCGCTCAATGCGCCGGCGACCGACGTGACCCTGACGCTACGTGCCGCCCCCAGAGCGCCCCAGTCGGCTTTGGGGCCCCTTCCGGCGTCGTTTGCCGGGGAACTGCCCTGCGCCGATTGCCCCGGGGTGAAGTGGCATCTGGATCTGCTGGTGGATGGAACCTACTTGTTGCGCATGGCCTATCACGATCGCCGGCCGGAAGCGGGCTGGGACGAGATCGGGCGCTGGACCGTGTCCGGCCAACCTGCGGTGCTGCGCCTGTCCGGCACCGGCGATGACACTCAAGCCTTCGAAGTCCGGGAACCGAACCGGCTGCGCAAGCTGGATATTGAAGGGCGCCCGATCGACTCCCGGCTCAACTACGAACTGACGCGACTGCCCGCGTTCGCGCCCTTCGAGGCAAGCCTGCGTCTCGCCGGTATGTACACGCAGCAGGATACGGACGGTTTCATTACCCTATGCGCAACGGGCCGCCGGCTGCCGGTCGCGGCCGAAGCGGACAATGCCGCCCTGGACGCAGCCTACCGGGCGTTGCCACCGGGGACGCCCCTTCTCGCGGACCTG
>JBAWHH010000278.1:0-5863 GCA_049593715.1 Rhodocyclaceae bacterium | reverse complement strand
ACCTACTACGATCAGGCGTTCGCCGCCCTTCCCAGAGAAGACCGGAAATCTCAGCGGGCAGGTCTGGTGATGGCCGCCATCTACCGTACCCTGCTGGAGGAGATCCGCCGCGACGGCAGCCACGTGCTGGACCGGCGCACGGCCCTCACTCCCATGCGCAAACTCTGGATCGCCTGGATAACTTGGCTCAAAGCGTAACGCCGCTGACGCCTCGCGTCGCCATCATCGGCGCCGGTTTCGCCGGTCTCGCGGCAGCGGTGGAACTGGCCGAACACGGCGTTCCCGTCACTGTTTTCGAAGCCGGCCGGGCCCTGGGGGGCCGCGCGCGCCGCGTCGAACGCAACGACGTCCCCCTGGACAACGGGCAGCACATCTTGGTTGGCGCCTACAGCGAAACCCTGCGCCTGATGCGGCGGGTCGGCGTCGACCCGGCCCAGGCTTTGCTCCGGGTCCCGCTGACCCTCCTCTACCCTGGACGATTGCGCATTCGGGCACCACGCTGGCCTGCCCCGTTCCATCTTGCCTGGGCACTGGCCACGGCAAAAGGTCTCTCGGCGGGCGAGAAACTGGCCGGCTTGCAGTTCATGAACTGCCTGAAAGCCGCGCGGTTCGAACTGGTGCGGGACCTCAGTGTCGCAGCGCTGCTGGACGATCACGGTCAGGTCGGGCCGCTTCGCCGCCTGGTGTGGGAGCCGCTGTGTCTGGCAACCCTCAATACCCCGGTGGAAACCGCTTCGGCGCAGGTTTTTCTGCATGTGCTGCGCGACACCCTGGGCGCCCGCCGCGCCGCCAGCGACCTGCTGCTGCCTCGCGTCGATCTGACCGCATTGTTTCCCGATGCAGCCGCCAGATTCGTCGAAGTCCATGGCGGCGCGGTCCGCATGCGCAGCCCCGTGCGCCGCATCGCTGCCAATGGCGGCGGTTTCGAGGTGGACACCGCGCCGGACCAAGGATTCAGCCACCTGGTGATCGCCGTTGCGCCCCACAGTTGTGAAGCCCTGCTGGCACAGATGCCGCAGTTGGGGCCGACGCTGGCCAAAATCGGCGCGCTCCATTTCGAGCCCATCGTAACCTGCTACGTGGCCTGTGAAGCCGATGTGGGGCTGCCGGAAGCAATGATCGGAATGGCGGAAACGGCGACGCAGTGGCTGTTCGATCGCGGCCAATTGGGCGGCCCTCGCGGTCTGTTGGCAGCGGTAATCAGTGCCTCGGGCTCACACCAGGCCCTTTCTCATGGACAGTTGGCGGAACAGGTCTGTGGCGAGATCAGCGCCCTCCTCGGCCGCCGCCTTGCGCCACGATGGACCCAGGTCATCGAGGAGAAACGCGCCACCTTCGCCTGCACGCCGGATCTCGCTCGCCCGGACAGCGATACGCCCGTGCCGAACCTCTACCTCGCCGGCGACTATGTGAACTCCCCCTACCCGGCCACACTGGAATCCGCCGTGCGCAGCGGCGTGCAATGCGCACGGCGGATCCGGGAGAGCTTATGAGTGCCCGATCCCGGCGGCAACCTCGGGCAGCGACTGCTCTGCCAGACGTCCGCTGGTGAGTTTCAGCACCCGGCCGCAGCGGCGTGCGATCGCCTCGTCGTGGGTCACGAGGATCAGCGTCGTGCCATGTTCGGCGTTCATTTCGAACATCAGGTCGTTGAGGGCCGCGCCGGTGGCGGCGTCGAGATTCCCGGTGGGCTCGTCCGCCACCAAAAGCCGCGGTCGCGGCGCACACGCCCGGGCCAACGCCACCCGCTGCTGCTCCCCGCCCGAGAGATGCTTCGGATAGTGGCTCGCCCGGGCAGAAAGGCCAACCCGCTCCAGCATGCGCAAGCCGTCAGCACGAGCCCCCGGTTTGCCCGCCAGTTCCAGGGGCAGCATCACGTTTTCCAGCGCCGTAAGAGCGGGCAGCAACTGGAACGACTGAAAGACGAACCCCAGCAGCCGGCCACGCAATACGGCTCGCTCGTCTTCTCCCAAGGCAAACAGATCAGCCCCGTCCAGGCGCACCGTGCCAGCGCTGGGAATGTCCAGCCCCGCGAGCAAACCTAGCAGGGTTGACTTGCCCGAACCCGAAGCCCCCACCACCGCAACCGCCTGGCCCGGCATCACGGCAAAAGAGAGTTGGTGCAGAATGACCAACTGCTCGTCGCCGCTGCGAACCTCCTTGCGCAGATCCACTGCTTCCAAGATCGGAAAGGACTTTTCGGAATCCATGTCACGCTTCATCGTTTTTGCCCTGCTTTGTTGGTTCAGCGCCGCAGCGAACGCGGCTTCGACAGTACTCGTCTTCGGCGACAGCCTTTCGGCAGGTTACGGCCTGCGCACCGCCGACGCATGGCCATCCCTGCTGGCGGCGCAACTGGACACGGCCCGGCCCGGCTACAGGGTCGTCAATGCCAGCATCAGCGGCGAGACCACGGCGGGCGGGCGCACCCGCCTTCCCGCCGCCCTGGCACAGCACCGGCCAGAAGTCGTCATCCTCGCCCTGGGAGCCAACGACGGGCTGCGCGGCCTGTCGTTGGATGCCATGCGCGACAATCTGCAGGCCATGGTTGCGGCCGCTCGGCAGGCCCGCGCCAAGGTGCTGCTGGTGGGCATGGAAATCCCCCCCAACTATGGGCCCGCTTTCACGGCGAAGTTCCGCACCGTGTTCCAGGATGTCGCGGCGCGAAACAAGACTGCGCTGCTGCCATTCCTGCTCGACGGCTTTGCGGACAGGCGCGAACTGTTCCAGGCCGACACCATCCATCCCACGGCGGCCGCGCAACCGCTGATCCTCAAGAATGTGTGGCCGAGGCTCCAACCGCTGCTGGGCCACTGAACACCCCGATCGCTACCCCGATCACACAACCCGCAGACGCGGTACCCCCCCGCCAAGTTCGCCGATGACTTGGGCCTGGTCGAAGCCCTCACTACGAAAGACCTCCAGCACCGCATCGACGCTCCCTGGCGCACAGGCCACCAGCAGCCCGCCGCTGGTCTGCGGATCGGTCAGCAGCTTCTGCTTCCAGTCCTGAAAGTCCTGGGGAAGATCGACTTCAGCGCCGTAACTCGACCAATTGCGGCCCGAAGCCCCGGTCGCCACGCCTTCCCCGACCCAGCGCACGGCCTCGTCAATCAACGGCAAGTCGTCGAAGCGCACCGTGGCGGCCAAATGGGATCCCCTCAAAATCTCCAGCAGGTGCCCGCCAAGGCCGAATCCCGTCACGTCGGTCAGGGCGTGGACGCCCGGTATCTCGGCCAGCCGGATGCCCGGCGTGTTCAGTTTTGTGGTGTGCCGAAGCATTTCGCCGTAACCGTCCGCGGAAAGGAGATCCTTCTTTAGCGCCGCCGACAGGATGCCGACGCCGAGGGGCTTGCCCAGGACCAGCACGTCCCCGGCGCGGGCGTCACAATTCCGCTTCAGTTTGTCCGGATGGACCAAGCCAAGCGCAACGAGGCCGTACACCGGCTCGACAATATCGATGGAATGGCCGCCGGCGATGGGAATACCCGCCGCAGTACATACGGAGGCTCCGCCCGACAAGATTTCAGCGATGACCTCCAGGGGCAGCTTGTCCAGAGGCATGCCGACAACTGCCAGAGCCAGGATAGGCCGTCCGCCCATTGCATAGACGTCGGACAACGCATTGGTGGCCGCAATGCGGCCGAAATCGCGTGGATCATCGACGATGGGGGTGAAGAAGTCCGTGGTCGCCACCACCGCCTGGTGGTCGTTGAGCCGGTAAACCGCCGCGTCGTCGGCCGTCTCGCTCCCCACCAGCAGATCGGGGACATCCGCCGGCAGCAGGCCGCGCAATGGCGCGGCTGCAAGCATCTGGGACAGGACGGCGGGCGCAATCTTGCAGCCACAGCCGCCGCCATGGGAAAACTTGGTCAATCGGATGGGGGTATCGCTCATGGAATCGGATCAAGGGTTGCAACACGGGGACCTGCACTGCCTGAAGGCCGGTGGATTCCGCTGGGCGGTTGGGTACGCGCAAATCCTGCCGACCGACTGCGCCGCGTAGAATCTCGCGCTTGCACACCATGACCCAATCACGAAAACCCCGCTCGGCGGGCACTACGACCCTAGCACAGGTCGCGGAGTTTGACGAAGTGCTCGATGCGCGCTCGCCCGCCGAGTTCGCCGAAGACCATCTGCCCGGCGCCACGAGCTGCCCCGTGCTCTCGGACGAGGAACGGGCGAAGGTGGGCACGCTATACAAGCAGGTCTCGCCGTTCGAAGCGCGAAAAGTGGGTGCCGCGCTAATCCTCCGCAACATTGGCGAGCACCTCGAGACTCGCTTCCTCGACCGCGACCGTAGCTGGCGGCCGCTGATCTATTGCTGGCGCGGGGGGAAACGCAGCGGCGCCTTCACCCACGTGCTGCGGGAGATCGGCTGGGACGCCTGCGCCCTGCAAGGCGGCTACAAGACCTATCGCCACATGGTGGTGAATGAACTCCAGCGGCTGCCGGCGACGCTGCATTACCGGGTGCTGACGGGCGCAACCGGCAGCGGCAAGAGCCGGGTACTACATGCCCTCGCCGCCCTGGGTGCCCAAGTCCTGGACTTGGAAGCCCTCGCCGCCCACAAAGGCTCCGTCCTCGGTCCCCTGCCCAACGCGCCGCAGCCGTCGCAGAAGGCATTCGAGTCGGCCCTTTGCGCCCGCCTGCAGGCCTTCGGTCCTGACCGGCCGGTGTTCGTCGAAGCCGAGAGCCGAAAAATCGGGCTGGTCCAGTTGCCCGACGCACTGCTCGATGGGATGCGGGCCAGCCCATGCACGCGCATCGAGGCGTCGCTACCGGCGCGGGTGGAGTTCCTCCAGCGCGACTACGACTATTTCATTGCCGATCCCGCCACTCTGCTGCAGCGGATCGACCGCCTGCATGGCCTGCAAAGCAACGCCCTGCTGGCGCGCTGGCGCGAACTGGTGGAACAGGCGCAGTGGCCGACGCTGGTGGAGGAACTGCTGACGCGCCATTACGACCCGCTATACCAGCGCTCGCAAAACGGGCACTACGCCCAACACTCCCGGGCGGCCGTATTCGCCACTGACGACCTGTCGGCAGAGGGCGTCAACGCTCTGGCGCAACACATTCTGGCAGCGTGATCCGCGAAGGATCGCCGTCGCGGACGGCGCAGATGCGCTGCACCACCGCCGGACGGGGCTGCGACACCTGCCCCTGCTCGAACGCAATCACGGACAAACTTTCTCCGCAAAAATCCAAGAGTTCCCCTGGGCCAAGGAGGAAAGCCGGGGTCGAAGGCCGGCCGAAGCGCTCGTTCCCGACCATGAACGTCTCGTAAATCAACACGCCCCCGGGAGCAAGAGAAGCAATCATGGCCGGAAACAACGGCCGATGCAGATAGTTTGCGACGACGATGCCCTGCCAAGACTGGCCGCTGAAAGGCCAGACATTGGCCTCGAGGTCGACGCAAACGCCATGAACCCCGTCCACCGCGCGCAAACATTCAAGGGCCGCGGCGTCCCGATCCACGGCATCCACCTGATGGCCGCGCTCGGCCAGAAATCGGGCATGGCGCCCCATGCCGCAGGCCAGATCCAACACCCGCCCGCCAGAGGGAATCAGCGGAGCGAACCGCTGAACCCAGGGAGAGGGCAACGCCGGCTGAGGGGCAACCCGGCAGGGGACCAGACCACCACCCACTTCCCGGTTGTGACTGTGGTCCAAGGGCATCAGATCATGAAATCCGTCGGGCACCAGCACGCTCCCCAGGGCCATCGGGCCGCCCCATTGGAATCGCGAATTTGTGCTGCAAGGACAATGGGCCGTTGTGCACCCGCACACCCCGCTCCATCATTGTTCCCAGATCCCGATCGTCAGCGGAACGTGTGACGAAACGCACGTCAGCCTAGAACCT
>JBAWHH010000277.1:0-2037 GCA_049593715.1 Rhodocyclaceae bacterium | reverse complement strand
CCGGTGGCGTTGGCGTTGCCGCCGTTGCCGCCGGTCGCGCCCGAGGCCGTGCCGCCGTTGCCGGACCTTGCGCTACCGTTGGTGGCGGAGCCGTTGGTGGTGTTGCCGCTGTTGTCCGCGCTGGACTGGGCACCGACGGCACCTTGGCCGCCCGTCGCCGTTCCGCCGGACGCGGAATTTGAGTTGTTGCCGCCGGTGCCGCCGTAGCCGTTGCCGCCGGTCCCGCCGGCCGCGCCATTGGCCGAGCCGCTATTGGTGGCGTAGTTGCCCAGGCCGGATACTGCAGCGCCGGTTACCGAGCCTTGCAGGTCGATCTTGGCAATTGCCTTGTTCGTATTGAAGGCGTTGCTGAAGCTGCTGGTGGAAGTGGCGGCGTTGTTCGCTGAGGTGGCGTAATCGGATGCCGTCGCGGCGCCGCTGTTGTTGCGGTTGTTCCCGGCGCTCTTGTCGTTGGTCTGATCCGAGTTGTTGTTCTGCTGAGCCTGTGAGTTGGCATTTGCCTGTGGGCTGTTGTCTCCGCCTTGCGTTACCGTCGAAGCGGCAGCCGCCGTAGCCGCCGGCGGCGGCGTGGTTCCGTCGGTCGCCGTTTCCGCCCAAACCGGAGCGGCGGCGCTGAACGCCAACGCAATCGAACTCGCAATCAAAGTCTTCCGCATTTCTTGACCTCCTGGGTTTTGGTTCGATGGACTTGAGGAACGGTGAAGCACCGTTGCCGCGCTCTATTAATGCAACCCCCATACCAGCCCACCTTGTGCGATGTAAGTTGTTGTTAAATTGAGTAAGTGTTGATCTGGATCAAAATGGGGCCAAAGGGCCGGTGTGGCTGGACTGTAAGTCTGGTGAAACACATTTCAGGCTTGAAGCAATACGCTCGATGGCGGCCGTCCCTGGAGGAAGAAGGCCTGTCAGCCATGGTTCGCGGATTGCGCCGAGTGTTTCGTTCGTGATACAGGGTTCGACGTTGCACCAGGTGTTCCCGGGGGGCGATGGAGGGGGCTGTGGCTGCGGATCTCGCCCATTCGGGTTCCGGGATGGCCGCGCGCGTGACGTATTTCCGCTTTGAAGGGATTTTCGCGCCGAGCCTAAGCTAAACTGCCTAGTCCGTTCGGCGATTGCCCGCGGAACGGAAGGTTTACAGTTGCACTGTTTATCCCTCTTCCGGTAGCCCCTTTTGGCATCCCATTCCCATCGGCTGTCCTATCGCGTCGCCGTTCTCGGCGGTGGAAGCTGGGGGCTCGCGGCGGCGCTGGCGGCGATCGGGCAGGGCCTGCGGACTTGCCTGGTGGATGTCAGTGGGGTGGGCGGCGGCGCCAGCAACGGCGTGCTCGGCGCGCTCATGCCCCACACGTCGGGCGAGGATAGTCCGCTCACCCGTGCCCAGCTTGGCTGCATTCGTGATTACGAGTTTTTCCTGCGCGCCGATTGCGGCTTGGACGTCGATGCGAGCCTGTTTTCCCGCCCGGGGAGGGTGGGGGCGCTGTTTTCTCCCGAGAAACTGGACAAGGAGTCGGCGCGGGTTGATCGCTTGGCGGCGTTTTGGCGCGGCCTCGTGCCCGACGCCTGGTTGCCCCGAATCGAGGAGGTTTCCGCCGGGCGCTGGACCGACTTGCTGGCGCGGCCACCGGTCGCCGTGGTGCGCGAAGGCGTGACGGCGCGCCTGGATCCCCGCGTTCTCATGCGTCAGATGTTTGCCCGGGTGCGGGCCGGCGCTGACGTCTACGAATACGAGGGCGCACCCGTCCTGGGCGACGAAGCCGGCACGCCGACGCTGACGTTGCCGGCCACCGGCCGCGTGCTGGCGTGTGATCGAATCGTCGTCGCCTGCGGCTTTCAGTCCGGCGCTTACCTGCCGACCGCCATCGCCGAGCAACTCTATGGCCACAAAGGCCAGGCGTTGCTTTGCAAAGCGCCCTGGGCGGCGGAATTGCCCATGCTCTATCAGGATCGCCTGTTTTTTGTTCCCCACGGTGGCGGGCTGCTGGGCGTGGGCAGTGTTTCCTCAAAAACCTGGACGACGGCCGAGCCGGACGACCAGGA
>JBAWHH010000276.1:0-6357 GCA_049593715.1 Rhodocyclaceae bacterium | reverse complement strand
AGAAATCCCCGCGCTCGCTGTTCAGCTTGACGTATCGGCCGTATTCACTAACCGCGACTACGAACCGACAGCTATCCAGCGCGACGCCGAGGTGGAAAGGCGCTTGCGCGAACGGGGGATCGCCTGGCTGAGTTACAAGGACCAAGTGGTTTTCGAGCAGCGCGAAGTGGTCAGCAAAACTGGGGCGCCCTACAGCGTTTTTACGCCCTACAAAAAGGCTTGGCTCGGCACGCTCGCACCGTCCCACCTTCGGCCATACCCGGTCGATCGCTATGCATCGAGACTGGCCAAGCCGCCGGCCGCGGCAAGAATTCCCACGCTCGCGGAGATCGGTTTCCTGCCTGCCGGTTCGTCGCCCCTGCCCTACGGCATGTCCGGTGCTAAGCAGCTCTTGCAGTCGTTTACCGAGCGCATCGACGACTATCACCGCAAGCGCGACTTTCCCGCAGTGAAAGGACCATCCTACCTATCGACCCACTTGCGCTTCGGGACCATGTCAATCAGGGAACTGGCCGCCTGGGCCTGGCATCGTGGCAGTACGGGAGCAATGACTTGGCTCAACGAGTTGATCTGGCGCGACTTCTACCAGATGATCCTGGCCCAACATCCCCACGTGGTAACGCGTTGCTTCCGCCGCGAATTCGACTCGTTGATCTGGGATGATGCGGCGGAACTGTTTGCCGCCTGGTGTGAAGGTAGGACAGGCTATCCGCTGGTGGATGCAGCCATGCGACAGATGAACCAGAGCGGCTACATGCACAACCGCTTGCGCATGGTGGCAGCGTCATTCCTGACCAAGGATCTGGGTGTCGATTGGCGCCTTGGGGAACGTTACTTTGCGCGACGCCTCATCGACTACGATTTAGCTGCCAACAATGGAGGATGGCAGTGGGCGGCCTCGACCGGCTGTGATGCCCAGCCATACTTCCGCATATTCAATCCCATCACCCAGTCCATGAAATTCGACCCGGAAGGAAAGTTCATCCGACGCTACGTGCCGGAACTTTCGGGTTGTTCCGCGAAGACGATACATGCGCCATGGCTTATGAGCAACGCCGACCAGAGGACCGCCGAGATCCACGTCGGCGACGACTATCCGGCGCCGGTAGTGGATCACACGTCGGCGCGATTGCGCACCCTCGCACGCTTCAAGGCGGTGAAATAGCGGCGCCCGCAATACAAGCCCGGATCAGCGGCAATAGCTCATCTTCCTGATAGGGTTTGCCCAGGTAATGGTTTACCCCGATCTCCTTGGCGTAGTTTCGGTGCTTCTCCGCCAGTCGCGATGTAATTACGATGATCGGAATGTGCTTGAGTCGGGCGTCGCCGCGCACGTTGCGAGACAGATCGAATCCATCCATGCGAGGCATCTCGATGTCCACCAGCATCACGTCCGGAACACTTTCCTCCAACTGTTCCAGCGCATCGACGCCATCCTTCGCCGTGATCACTGCGTAACCTTCGCGTTCCAACAAGCGACCAGTGATTTTCCGTACCGTCAGAGAATCGTCTACCACCATCACAGTGGGCTTGCGCACCTCCGCCGCTTCCGTCACTGGCGCAGCCGTCGCGTCAGAATCCCCCCCTCGCTCTCGTCCCAGGAGGGCGATTGGATTGACTATCACGGAAATTTCGCCATCGGCGAGTACCGTAGCGCCCGAGACGCCAACCGCCCGTGCCAACTGTGGCCCGGTCTTTTTGATGACAATCTCTTGGTTGCCGCGCAGTTCGTCTACCTGGAACGCGACCCTGCTGGTGCCGGCGCGTGCCAGAATGATCCACGAATGCCGTGCCGCAGGCGGCTGGGTTTCGAAATCTCCCAGAAGTCGGGCCAAATAGCGGAATGGATAGTTGTTGTCCATCCACTCCACGCACTCTGCAGCCCGGACTTTGTCCAGGCCGTCCGGCTTGAGATCCAAGACCTGCTCGACCATCGAAGATGGAATCGCGTAAGTGCGGCCACCAGCCCGAGTCAACAAAGCCTGCATGACCACCAAAGACTGTGGCAGCAGGATGCGCAAGCGCGTACCCTTGCCAGCCGCGGACGTCATTTCCATACGGCCGCCCAGCGCGTACACAGAGTTGCGCACCACGTCCATGCCGACGCCACGCCCCGATATGGCTGAAACTTGGCTTGCGGTGGAGAAACCGGGACGGAATATTAGGTCAATCAGGTCAGCCTCGTTCGGTACAGCGTCAAGTTGCAGTAGGCCGGCCTCCACTGCACGCTCGCGGATACGGTCGAAGTTCAGGCCACTACCATCGTCGACAAAATCGATGGCGATCTCATTGCCTTCCTGGGCGAGTGTCAGCGCAATTTCCCCGATTTCCGGCTTTCCTTGCCCCAAGCGCGTTTCGCGATCCTCCAGTCCGTGGCTGATAGCGTTCCGCAGCAAATGCTCCAATGGGCCAGTGATTTTCTCGAGTACGCTCCGGTCCAGTTCCAGTTGGCCTCCACGTATGTCCAGGTTGGCCTTGCGGTTCAGTTCCTTGGCAGTCTGGCGCACGATACGATGAAGGCGATCGGCGATACTGGCGAACGGCACCATGCGCACGTTCATCAGCGCCTGCTGCAGTTCCCGTGACAGCCGGCCCTGGGCGCTCAGGGCAGCATCGGCCACGTCCAAGTTGCGCAGCAAGTTGTGCTGCACGGTGGAGACGTCATTCACGCTCTCGGCCAACATGCGCGTGAGCTCCTGCAGACGTGTGAAACGGTCCATTTCCAGCGGATCGAATTCCGCCTGCAGCGCTTCGGCGTGGGCCATGCGAGACTGCATCTGAGATTCGGCCTGGATCTCCGTTTCTCGAAGTTGGCTGCGCAGGCGAATGACGTTCTCCGTCAAATCGGTGAGCGAACCGCGCAGGTTGCGCATTTCTCCTTCGATGCGCGAGCGGGCAATAGTAATTTCACCCGCTTCATTGACGAAACGATCGATGAGATCGGCGCGCACGCGCAACGTGGCCCGCGAAAACGCATCGTCGTCTTCGGCTGCCGCCGCCTGTGCCCGCACCCCAGGAACGACACTTGCTGGGGACCGTTGGGATTCCAGTCCTGGCTCGGCGTTCTCGCCAGGCTTGCCGCGAAGTTGGTCAAGCAATAGTCCGACCCGATCCAAAGCGGCATCGCACTCGTCAAACAATCTCGGCGGCGTTGGAGCGCCTTGAAGGGCTTCGCCAATCCGGCTCTCCACACCATGCACCACCTCTCCAAGCGCCATGGCCCCTGCCATGCGCGCACTTCCTTTGAGCGTATGCAGTAGCCGCGCCAGCGCTTGGGCGGCATCCAAGGCGTCAGGGGCTGCACGCCAGCGTGTTACCTCGGGGCCAATTTCGGCCAGAAGATCCGCGGCCTCATCGAGAAAAATCGGCAAGAGGTTGGGGTCGATGTCGTCGGCTAGCCGCAGTTTTCGGCGGTCTGCGAGTGCTTCCTGCGTGGTTGCCAACGCAGAATTATGGGTTGGGAATACATCACGTTCGTCACCACGGCTCGGGGCCGTGCATGGTGCTTCTCTTCCAGACTCGGCAGATATGGTCGATGGGGCTGAGACGGAAGCTAACGCAACGGCCTCCAAGTCCTGCACCTCCAGTTCGTCGAGATCCTCCTCGTCCAGCGAGACGGCTTCCTCTAGGCCGTTTGAGCTAGCCCCACTGCGGCTCTCCCGGACCGCGGATTCGCCGGGCGAACGCGCAGCCGACCAATGCTCCTGGGGCTCCGAAAACGGTAGATCCGCTTCGTCAAATCCTTCAATCCCCGGGCTGTCGAGTGACAGGATTTTTTCGGTTGCTGGCGGAACCGCAAGACTAGGCGCAATTGCATCCAGCCATTGAAGCAATTCCGGCATGGGCGCGGGGGACCGCTTGGCAGCTACGGCCGACACCATGGCCTCCAGCACCTTCACGGCATTGCTGAACACTTCCAATTCATCCCCAGTGGGCGCCTCGAAGTTGGCCGCGATTCGGCCCAACGCATGTTCGAGGCTGCGGCCGAGGTCATGGACTGTCTCCAGGCCTACCGTACCGGATATGCCCGCCAGAGTATGAGCAGCGCGTACCGCCCCCTCTTGTGGCTGCAAGCTTGCATCCGCTTCCATGGCGCACATTTCATCGCGTAGGCTAGCAAGGTGTTGCTGCGCCTCGCCGAGATACATTTCGTAGAGCGCACCCGACAGAACAGAATTTCCGATGCGGATTTGCGCCTCTTCTGAATTGGGTTGTTCGGGCTCCGCCGATGAAGCAACGCCGTGCTGAGGTGCCTCGCCGATACGGCCGGGGGGGGCTGCCTGCAAAATCGCCCCCTCGACCGGGGTAGGTGCCAGCACCGAAGTTACTTGGGCACTAACCGAGTTCGAATCCGTTCCAGCCAACAAACCGTGTGCTTCTGCGATCACGGCCGAGGCGTCCATGCGCGCACCACCGCCACTATCCAACTGCTTTACCCATGCGGCGATCAGTGAACGAGCGTTGCCGAGGAACCGATATAGTTCCGTCGTTGCACTTCGTTCTTGATGCAGCCACAGGTTCATGACCTGTTCAGCGTTCCAGGCGGCTTCGCCGAGATCCTTAAGACCGACCATCCGACCGCTGCCCTTGAGTGTGTGAAAGCCGCGGCGAATGACCGTAAGGGCATCTGCATCCTGCACCAGGGCCTCGGCGGAACCGAGCCGCGAGCCGATAGTCTCCAGCACGTCGCGAGCTTCTTCCAGGAAGATGCCCAGGAGTTCTTGATCAATGGCTTCCTCCGTCTCTGGCGCGGGCGCGGACGGTACGGGCACTGGCGCTGGAGCCGGTGGCGCAATTTCAGCACCGGCTTTTTCGATGACTTTGGCCGACTCGGAACCGGGCGCTGCTGCCAGCGCGTTAAGTGCCTCCTTCGCCTGCCGTTCTAGCTTTGTATCGGCAACGAGATTGGCCTCTTGCCGAATGTTGTCGTAGGTCTGTTTCAGCTCCTGCCGCAACAGATCGTTCTCCGGCTGTACCTTGAACTGCTCCATCAGGGACTGCGCAGCCACCCGTTTGCGTGCCAGCTCGTCTTCGACACTACTTGCGGCGGCCGTGCGGGCTTTCGCCTGCCCCGGATCAAGGATTGCATCTAGATCGACCGGCCCATACTGCTGTGCTTCCACGAAGAACCCCAAGCCGGAAACCTTGTGGGCGATATCCTCGAATTCGGCTTGGGTTGGGGTGGTTTCTGCGGTCGCGAAATGTGCGATCCGATCGCCGCACTCGCGCAGGAGATCCGCCGCTTTTTGCTGCCCGAGCATGCACAGCGCACCAATTACCTGCTTCACCGGACCAGATAGCCCAAGTAGCTCGGCCGATCGAGATGGATCACGAAAATAGCCATCCAGTGTTTGCTCGATTTGGGCGAGGCTGGTCTGAATTTCCCGAGCTACCTGAGCCAGCAGCAGCTTCTCTTGCGCGCGGCGGGACATTTCCGATAGCAGAGGCGTTTCCTGGCCGGCCAACGCTTCGCCCCGCTGCACAGCGGCGAGCCTCTCCCGAACTGTTTGGGCTGAACGGGCGAACTGCTCATCCAGATGGGCGAAGTTTTCTAGCGCGTTTTCCGCAAGCAGCATTGCCGTGGCCAGTTCCATCGCCGATGCGTCGTTGTGGCGACGCGGCTCCTGGCGCAGCCATCGGACAGCCTCGTACACCTCCCCCAGCAACTGTGCCACTACAGGATTTGGTAGGTCGGCGGATCGGGTGGCAAGTTGGCTGGCGAGATCTTCAAGTTGGGGCAACCCCGTAGCCGCCCCGGCACAAAACTTGTTCCAAGCGTCTTTGCCTTGTTGCACCAAATCCCGCAGGGAGGACAGGAGGGGCCGTAGCGGCGTAACGTCCACCGGCGTAGAGGAGTTCGGAACCAGGTCCGAGAGCCGATAGAGGCTTTGAATCTCCTGCAATTGCGGCGAGTCAACCTTTGCAATAGCTATGTAGTAGAGTAGGTCGCGCAGCAAGCGTTCCGCCACGCCTGGCGTGCCATCGGCGAATCGCCGCATCTGCGTATCAATTCTCGCGCAGAGGCGCTTGACTGCCAGATCGACAGGGATCGCTTTGGCCCCAAGCACGTCGAAGAAACCAAGGGTGATCCACCACAAGCTGCGCTCGGCTGAGCCGGCCTGCAACCGCTCGACTGCGGCGACTGCCTCGCGCATATCAATAAGGCCCGCGGTTCCATCGGTCGAGCGCAACCACTTCAGGAACCCACGCTCGAAACGGCTGCGTGCCGCCTTGCGGTGTGACCGCACCGCGTCCGGGTTTGTATCCGCAATTTCGCCTTCATGCCGCGGTGGGCGCACACTGAGATCAGGAAAGAACAGATCACTGGGGGTAACCGGTGGAGCACCCCGCGAACGT
>JBAWHH010000275.1:0-7940 GCA_049593715.1 Rhodocyclaceae bacterium | reverse complement strand
GGCTTCAGCAAAGCGTTGATGGAAGACTACGGCGACAAGCTCGAGGGCGAGGCGAAGGTGTTCCTCGGCCAAATCGCTGATGCCGCGAAACACATGGCGGACCTGATCGACGGACTGCTGACCCTGTCCCGCTCCAGCCGGGGCGATATGCGGCGCGATCCCGTCGACCTGTCGCGCCTGGCCGAAGGCATTCGCGAGGAGCTGGCTGCCGCGCACCCGCAGCGTCAGGTGGCGTGGTGCATCGAGCCGGAGATGCGCTGTTCCGGCGATGCCCGCATGATCGAGCTTGTGGTTCGAAATCTGCTGGAGAACGCGTGGAAGTACACGGGGAAAACCTCAGCACCGGAAATCTGCTTTGTTCGCGAGCAGCGGGCGGACGCCTCCTACTTCTGCGTCAGCGACAACGGCGTCGGTTTCGACATGGCCCACGCCGCACGGCTGTTTCACCCTTTCCAGCGCTTGCACCGGCAAGACGAGTTCCCCGGCATCGGCATCGGCCTTGCCACCGTGCAGCGCATCGTCCGCCGACATGGGGGCGAAATCTGTGCCGAAGCTCGCGTAGGGCAAGGGGCAAAGTTTTGTTTTTCTCTGCCGTTGATTGGCCCTAACGCGGAGCTGAACCCATGAACTACAAAAGCATCCTGTTGGTGGAAGACAACGCCCAGGACGAAATGCTGATCTTGCGCATTCTGAACAAGAGCAACTTCGCTAAGCGCATCGACGTGGCGCGAGACGGCCAGCAGGCTCTCGACTATCTGTTCCGCGAAGGTGAATTCGCGCATCGCGCCGGGCGGGAGCACCCCACCGTGGTCTTGCTCGACATCGGCCTGCCGCGCCTCTCCGGACTTGAAGTCCTGGCGAGGCTGCGGAACGACCCGCGCACCCGGCTCGTACCCGTCGTCATGCTTACGTCTTCAGACGACGATCGGGACCGACTCCAAAGCTACTCCAACGGCGCCAACAGCTTTGTGCGCAAACCCCTCGAGTTCGGCGATCTGGCAGAAACCGTCGGTCGCCTGGGCTTGTACTGGCTGGCCACCAACGAGCCACCGCCTTCCCACTAAAGCTATGCTCCAACTGCTGGTCATCGAAGATGTCGAAGCCGATTTCAGGCTGATCGAGCGGCAGTTGCACCGAGGCGGGTTCGATGCCCGCTGTCGCTGGGTGGCGGTCGCAGACGAAATCGCCGCAGCAATCGACGAGGGCGGGTGGTCGGCCGTACTGTCGGACTACAGCTTGCCAGGGATCGAATTCGCAACCATCCTGGCGCGCGTGCAATCCCGTTTGCCCAACGTGCCGGTTATCTTGGTTTCCGGCAACCTTGGCGACGAAGCCGCGGTGGAAATGCTCAAGATGGGCGTGGCGGATTTCGTGCTCAAAGACCGTCTCGCCCGGCTAGTGCCCGCCATCGAGCGCAGTCTCGCCGAGGCCGGCGAACGCGCGGCGCGCCAGGAGGCCGAACGCGCCCTGATCGAGAGCGAGCGGCGATACGGCTACGCGTTGGCGGCCACTAGAGAAGGCCTCTGGGACTGGGACGTGGTTGCCGATACGGTCCATCACAATTCCCAGTGGTTCCACCTGATGGGGCTGCCTGAAGACGGCGGCAGGCACCCGTTGGCGCAATTTGCCTCCATGGTGCATCAGGACGATCGCGCCGACGTGTTGGACGCGATACGAGATTGCCTCGGTGGCCATGGCCCCTATCGCAGCGAACATCGGCGCTGGCGTGCCGACGGCGAGCTGATCTGGGTGCTGGACCGCGGCGACGTGGTGGAGCGCGACCCCCATGGCAAACCTCTGCGCATGGTCGGCAGTTTCAGCGATATCAGCGTACGCAAGGAGGCCGAACTGGCCCTCGCCGACGAGATCGATCAGCGCAAAATGCTTTTCGAGCAGTCCCGCGACGGCATCGTCATCATCGACGAGAACGGCAAGGTGTTCCAAGCCAACCAGCGCTTTGCCGAAATGCTTGGCTACTCGATGGCGGAGGTGCGCGAACTCCACGTTTGGGACTGGGACGACGTTCTCACCCGCGAAGAGCTTGAAACTGCGATCCGGGAAATCGACGCCGCCGGAGACCATTTCGAGACCCGGCATCGGCGCAAGGACGGTTCGCTATGCGAGGTCGAAATCAGTTCCAATGGCGCTTGTTGGGGCGGGCACAAGCTGATCTTCTGCGTCTGCCATGACGTTACCGAACGCAACACCGCCGCAGCCGCGTTGCGGCGGCGAGAACAAGAACTCGCCGCCGTCCTGCGCGCCGCGCCGGTGGGCATCGGCGTCGCGACGAATCGGGTGATCGGCGAAACGAACAACTATCTCCGGCAGTTGATCGGCTACTCCGATGAGGAGATCCGGGGCCTTGCTTCGCGGATTCTTTACGAGTCGGACGCCGAGTATCAGCGCGTTGGGCGGGAACTGCTCAGCCACACTGGCGCCGGCACATCGGCGGTGGAAACCCGCTGGCGGCACAAAAACGGAGATGCCGTAGACGTCTTGCTCAATTCGTCTTTCCTTGATGCCGACAAACCGGACCGTGGCTTGGTGGTTACGGCCCTGAACATCACGGCGCGCAAGCGGGCCGAGGCGGGAATGCGCCAGAAAGAGCGCTATCAGCGTGCCCTGCTGGACAATTTTCCTTTTGCGGTCTGGCTGAAGGATACGGAGAGCCGCTTCCTGGCGGTCAATCAGGCTTTCGCCCGCGTGTTCGGTGCGCTTAGCTCCGATGCGCTGGTGGGGAAAACCGATTTCGACATTGCCCCCCTGGACATGGCGGAGGCTTACCGTGCCGACGATCGCCGGATCCTGGCCTCGCGCCAGATGAGGATGGTCGAGGAAGAAATCATCGATCAGGGCGTGCGCAAGTGGTTCGAGACCTACAAGGCGCCAGTGATCGACGAAGGCGGCAATCTGCTCGGGACCGTCGGTTTTGCCCGCGACGTGAGCGACCGGCGCCAAGCGGAAGCCGCCCTGGCGGAGAGTGAAGCGCGCTTCCGCAAGTTGTTCGAGGATTCCGCCGAAGCCGTCTTGCTGATCGAAGACGGCGTGTTCGTCGACGCCAATCGAGCGGCATTGGAAATGCTTCGGGTGGAAACCCTGGATCGGCTGGTGGGGCGATCGCCGGACGCGTTTTCGCCGCCGTGCCAGCCTGACGGACGCTCTTCCGTCGAAGCGGCAAAAGCATTTCTCCAGCGTTCAACGGGCGAAGGAGCGTTGCAGTTTGAGTGGATGCATTCGCGGGCCGATGGCGAGCCGTTCGTGGCCGAAGTGCTGCTGACGCCGATCCTGCACGAGACTCGGCGGTTGATCCACGTGGTGTGGCGCGACATCAGCGAGCGCAAGCGCATGGAGACGGCGCTACGTGAAAGCGAATTTTTCCTCAAGGAGTCGCAGAAAATTGGCCGCATGGGCGGATGGCGTGCCGACCCCCGCACCAATTCGCTGATGTGGACGGAGGGCGTCTACGCGGTGGTGGAGATGCCCCTTGACTACAAGCCGAATCTGGAGTCAGGGCTTGATTTCTATCCCCCGCACTCCCGCGAACGCGTGGTGAAGAATCTGAATAGGATTCTGGAGACTGGCGAACCTTTCGCCATCGAGACCGAGTTGCGCTCCGGCAAGGGCCAGGATCTATGGGTCGAACTGCGCGGCTTTGCCCAAAGGGAAGGCGGTCGCATTGCTTATCTGGTCGGGACGATCCAGGACATCACGCCGCGCAAGCTGCTGGATGCGGCGCTGAGGGAAAGCGAGGCACGCGCCAACCTCATCCTGGACACAGCCCCCGAAGCGATGCTCGTGATCGATGCCGCGGGGAAAGTCATTCTAGCCAACGTCCGCGCGGATCGTGTATTCGGCTATGCGCCCGGTGAAATGTTGGGGTTGGATGTCGAGCGTCTGATGCCCGAACGCTTCCGCAACGCACACGCTGGACACCGTCGCAGTTTTGCGGAACGTCCGCGATCGCGCCCGATGGGAGTCGGCCTGGATTTGTGCGCCCGCCGAAGGGATGGCCGCGAGTTTCCCATCGAGGTTGGGCTGGGATCGCTGCGCGTCGGCGGGCAGTCGCTGGTCATCGTCAGTGTCCTGGACATCAGCCCGCGCAAGCAGGCGGAGGCCGATCTGCGCGAAAGCCAGCGTTTTCTCCACCAGGCCCAGGCCATTGCCCATGTGGGGAGTTGGGTCGCCGACCTGGAAGCGGGTACCTTCAGCTTTTCCGACGAGGGAGCGCGTCTGGTAGGCTGGACGCCGGGCCTCCATGCGGCGGCGGATCTACTGCCCTATTTTCACCCCGAAGACCTGCTCCGGGTACAGGCCACCTGGCGTAAGGGGCTCAAGAGCGGGCTCTACGAAATCGAGCACCGGATCATCGTCGACGGAAGCGTCCGCTGGCTGGTAGTCAAGGGCGAGTTTGCCTATAACGCGTCGGGGCGAGCAATCCGCGCCGTGGGCATGACCCAGGACATCACCGAAATACGCGAGGCCCAGCAAGCGCTCGAAGCGCACCGAGAGCACCTGGAAGAGCTGGTGGCCCAGCGCACCGCCGAGCTCAACCAGCAGGCGCGTTATCTTCGCGCCCTGGTGGACAACGTCCCCCATCCGGTCTGGCTCAAAGACTCGGCCGGTCACTATCTGGTGTCGAACCGCACCAATGCCGTAGCCTGTGGGTGCGCGCTGGAAGAGATGGTCGGCGCCACCGATTTCGACCTCTGGCCACTGGATCTGGCAGAACGCTATCGCGCGGACGATGTCGAGGTAATGAAGTCCGGCCAACGGAGGATCGTGGAAGAACCGCTCGCTGATGCGGTCAAGGGCACGATCTGGATCGAAACCTGCAAGACTCCCGTGCTCGATGAAACGGGGAGCGTCGTCGGCACCGCCGGTTTTGCCCGCGATGTGAGCGAGCAAAAAGCCACGGAGGCGGCGCGGGAGGCGGCGTTGCGCGAAGCCCAGCGGTTGGCCGAGGTGCGCAGCGAGTTCCTCGCCAACATGAGCCACGAGATCCGCACCCCGCTGAACGCCGTGCTGGGGTTGGCGCAAGTCGGGGAACGGGAAAGCCCGGGGCGAAAGGCCGAGGACAACTTCCGGCGCATTCGAGAGGCCGGGCAGCTTCTACTGGGCATCGTCAACGACATCCTTGATTTCTCGAAGATCGAGGCGGGCAAGCTGCAACTGGATGAGTCGCCGTTTCATCTGGGGGACGCGATCGACCGCGCGGTGGACGTCACGGCAGAGCGGGCCTACGCAAAGGGGATCAATTTCCTCGTGCGCGAATCGGCGGACCTTCCGGTAACCTGCGTTGGTGACGCGCTGCGCGTATCCCAGATCCTGGTGAATCTGCTCTCCAATGCAGTGAAATTCACCGAGCGTGGCCGGGTTCGGCTTTCTACCCAGCGGATCGGGAGCATTCTCGGCCTGCGCGTCGAAGACACCGGAGTGGGCATATCGCCGGCCCAACTGGGTCGGCTGTTCCTACCCTTCGAACAGGCCGATGGTTCCACCACCCGCCGCTATGGCGGCACCGGGCTGGGACTGGCGATCAGCAAACGGCTGGCCGAGCTGATGGGTGGGGAAATTCTCGTGTCGAGCCAGTTGGGTCAAGGTTCGGTTTTCGAACTCCGACTGCCGCTGAGAAGCGTGGATGACCCGCGTTTTGCGGCCGGTAGCCGCGTTGTTCTAGCAGGGTTGCCCGATGCTGAGGCGCTGGCGGATGAACTGGCCGAGCGGGGGGCGGACGTATTAACTGCTCCCTTTGCCCGCGCTTTCGAGCAGGCGGCGGATCTGGTGCTGGTGGATTCGGCGAGTCTGGCACAGGACCGCTCGACCCAAGACATTATGGCAGCGGTAGAGCGGGGGCAGCGGGTGGCGCTTGCCGTCACGCCGGGTTCCCCGCTGTTGTCGGGCGGCTATTGCGAGGGGCTCCGCTCCCTCCAGCGGCCGCTACGGGCACGCCATGTCCTTGCTGCTTTGGGCGGTGCGATCGAGTCGGTGCCCGATTCGCCGCGCAGCATGCGCCTCTTAGGGGTGCGGGTATTGGCGGCGGAGGACAACGAAGTGAACCGTCTGGTGCTGACGGAGATGCTGGAGAGCGAAGGTGCCGGCCTCGTCTGCGTGGAGGACGGGCAACTTGCGGTGGAACGCATTCGGCAGGGCGCTGCCCAATCCTGGGACGTGGTGCTGATGGACATTCAGATGCCGGTCATGGACGGCTACGAAGCCGCTCGCCGCATTCTGGATCTGGTGCCAGGGTTGCCGGTTATCGGGCTAACAGCCCACGCTATGGCGGAGGAGCGGGGGCGCTGTTTGGCGGCAGGCATGGTCGAGCATCTGGCGAAACCCATCGAACTGGATCATCTCGTTGCGACTATCCTCCACGTGCTCGGTGGGCCGGTCGTAGGGGCGAATGTGCGTCCGCAGGCGGTGGCTTACGGCGGGGCGGCGGGCCTGATCGACTGGACCGCGGTGGAAGCCCGTTTCAAGGGAAAGCGCGATTTCGTGCGGCGGCTGGCCGCCAACATGGTGCAAACCCATGCCGATTCGCCAGCCCGACTGCGCGAGGCCGCGGCCGCCGGGGATCTGGAATCGATCGCTTTCCTGGCCCACAGCATCAAGGGCATGGCAGGCAATTTGCTGGCGCAGACGGTGCAGGAACTTGCCGCCCAAACCGATCTGGCCGCCCGCAGCGGTGCCGCCGAAACGGCGGAACGGGCGCGACGGCTCGCTGACGCTTTCGACAATATGCTCGCCGAGATGGCAGCCCGGGTGGCTTCGGCCTAGTTCCAAACGTAGACGGATATGGACGACTGATGCAATACAACGCACACGTGCTGGTGGTGGACGACCAGCCGGAAAACTTGCTGGTCCTCGAGGAACTGCTCGGCGAACACTATGCCGTTCATCCGGCAACGGACGCTGGGGAAGCCCTCGCATACCTCAAGGATGGCGGTCGGGCGGACCTGATCCTATCCGATGTCCTGATGGCCGACATGGACGGTTTCGAACTCTGCCGGCGCCTGAAATCCGATCCCGAAACGCAGGAAATTCCCTTGCTGTTCCTGACAAGTCTCCAGAGCCCGGCAGACGAGGCCCGCGGTCTTGCCGTCGGCGCTGCGGATTTTATCCAGAAACCGTTTTCGCCACCGGTGCTGCTGGCGCGGGTGAGCAACCACCTTAAGCTGAGCCAGACCGCACGCCAGTTGCGCAATCGCAACGAAGAGTTGGAGTCGTTCTCGTATTCCGTCTCCCACGATCTGCGGGCCCCGCTTCGTGCCATCAACGGTTTCGCCAGCATTCTGCGATCGACCGCAGAAACGAAACTGGATGCCGGCGAACTGGACTTGCTGGACCGCGTGATCACCAACAGCGTCAAGCTGGGGCGGCTCATCGACGACATTCTGGTCTATTCCCGGGCGACGCGACGCTCGGGCGAGGCCGGCAAAGTGAATATGGACAAAGTGGCGCGCGCGCTGGCGGCCGAACTGGCGCCGGAGGTGCCGAACGCCGAAATCGAAATCGACACCTTGCCGGCGGTGATCGGCGACGAGACGGCCCTGAGCCAAGCCCTGGAGAATCTCCTGCGCAATGCCATCAAATTCTCGTCCACGCGCGAGCACCCTCACATTGAGGTGCGCGCGGCCGTGCGCGGTCGCGAACTGATCTTCCAGGTCCGCGACAATGGCGTTGGCTTCGACATGCGCTTTGCCGCCAAGCTGTTCGGTATTTTCCAGCGGCTGCACTCGGAGAGCCAGTTTCCCGGTACCGGCGTCGGTCTGGCCATCGTCAAACGCATCATCGAAACACACGGTGGTCGCGTCTGGTTCGAGGCGGAGCCGAACCGGGGGGCGACCTTCTTCTTCACCTTGATGCGCGCCTAGATCAGGCGGGGGCTCGTAACTTCCCCAACGGCACGGGTGTTGGCGCGAACAGTTCCGCATCGGCGCCGG
>JBAWHH010000274.1:0-10576 GCA_049593715.1 Rhodocyclaceae bacterium | reverse complement strand
GTACAACGACCATGGACTTGTACCTGTATCCGGAAAAAGACCGGCGATAATACGCGATAGACCTCGGCGGAACAAGCCATTTGCCCGCGGCGCGGAAAGCAACTGCCCAAAATCAGGCGAACGTACCGGCGATCGTCTGCTGGATCGCGAGCGCCGCGGCACGGGGATCGGGTGCCTGCCGAATCGGCCGGCCGACGACGATGTAGTCGGCACCATTGGCGAACGCCTGGGCCACATCCACGGTCCGTTTCTGGTCATCCGCCGACTTGTTTTCCACTGGGCGGATGCCGGGGGTCACCACGAGGATGCGGTTTCCCAGTTCGCGACGGATCAGCGGCGCTTCCAGCCCGGAGGAGATCACGCCATCGCATCCGGCGGCCAGCGCCCTGCGGGCGCGGGACAACACCAGTTGATCCACATCGCAGGCAAAACCGAGATCGTCGAGATCCCCGCGATCCAGACTGGTGAGCACGGTGACGGCAAGAATCTTCAGGTCGCCCTTGTCCCGCCCCGCGGCTTCCATGATGGCCTGATTGCCATGCACCGTTGCAAACGTCGCGCCGCGGCCCGCAAGCGCGCGCACGGCGGCCCTCACGGTCTCGGGCACGTCGAAAAACTTCAGATCGACGAAGACTTTCTTGTCCTGCCGCACCAGCCAGTCGAGCAGTTCGAAATAGCCTCCGGCCATGAAGAGTTCGAGGCCGATCTTGTAGAAGCGTACGGCATCGCCGAGCGTCGTGACCAAGGATCGAGCCGCAGCGGCGTCGGGCAAGTCCAGGGCAACAATCAGGCGCTCGGCGGGAAGAATGGGCTCGCCTTGCCCGAGAGGGGAAGAGGATGGAGGGTTCATAGGAGAAATGGGTTCAGGAGCCAGGAAATTGCCGCAATGCCTTCCAACTCGCACCGACCCCCGTGCACCGGTGTGACCTTTGGCATCGCCAGCATGGGGCGGATCGCGCAGAATCAGCCGCCGAAAATTTGCATTCATAGCGATTTTACACGATGGTCCAATGCTAGCCTCGCCACCCATGATCTCGGTGCACAAGCCACAATCAATGATCCCGCCCGACTTGGCAGACGCGGACGACCGGGTGAGCCACGTGCTCGAATTCATGTCGCGCCCCGTGGCCTCGAACGCGGAAGGCGAACTGATGACCCTGCGCCTGCATCTGGCCGAACTCGCAGCGCTCCCCGTCAGCATCAACCAGTTCCATCGCATTCTCGACCTGTTCCAGGCGAGGATAGACGGACTCTGGTCGACAGCAATGAAGCGCCTGAGCGTTGCGCGGCGCCCTTTGGCAAACGAGATCGTGGGTCTCGCCGAGAGCCTCGACGATATCGAGGCTCAGGTGTTCGACGGCTATTTGCGGGTCCTCCGGGACGTCGAGCAGCGGCTCGTGCGCAACCGACGGCGTGACCCGGCCCTGGTTGCCGGACGGGCGCTCAAGGCGTTGCGCGACCGGCTGATCCTGGCGGCTTACTTGTCCCGAGCCGCGCCCCGCGAACTGTGGTCGGAAGCCCATCGCTTGTTCGGCCTCGCCTGCGGCGACCGGCCTTTCGATCAGACGCAGGCGCTTGGTGAGCGCGACGCCCGCCGCATCTACCGCGAAATGTTGGCGTTTTCCACGGCGCAACCGGAAAGATTGTCCGGACCCGAAATTGCCGCCGCGGCGGACTACGTGGCCCGTTACGCGCCGACGGTGGTGGTCCTCGATGCCGCTCCGGAACAGATGGACTACCGGCTGTTCTGGTTTGCGGCGCAGTTCGACATGGCGCCGGTGGCCATCGCCAGGCGCATTCCCGACCCACGGGCGGAGATCGTCTATTTCTCGTGCGAACGAATGGGCACGTTGGCGGTGGAACACGCTCGCGCGTTGGAGGAAGGGGCCACCCCGGCATCTTTGCTGCTGCCACCGGGCATGGACACACCACGCTTGCGGGCTCTCCTGCAGCGTTTGCACGAAACCTGGGCAGAACCCCCTACCCGGCATCTGATGCGGCGGCGCCAGCACTACCAGGTGCAGATGGTCATCGGGCTGCCGGCCATAGCTCAGCGCTTGGAGAATCCGAACGAGGATGGTCTGTCCCTTTGGGACGTCCGCGACGAAAGCCCGGCGGGCTATGCCCTCACTCACCACAGCGGCCAGATCGGCAGCTTGACTCCTGGGGAAGTGGTGGCGATACGCGGTGACGCCGCAAAGCCCTGGGACATCTGCGTAGTCCGCCGCGCGCTAGCCCAGGGGACGGGCCCCGCGCAGGTTGGCCTGCAAGTGCTTGGCTCCGGCGCGCGCGCCGTAAAGATCGCGTTTCGCCACGTCAATGCGGAAGGGAACACCGCCCACCAGGTCCTTTGGCTGCCGGCCCTGCCCGTAATCCGGTCCCGCAATGCGATCCTGGTACCGACCGGGATCGCCGGATCGACGCGTTTCGTTATGGTTTCCAGCAATGGCCGAACCCAGGTGACCCAGGGACGTATCGTTAGCCAGGATCTGCAGACGGCCACTATCGAAGTTTTCCAGTTCGAGGACGATCCCTACCCGATCTGAAGGGGGCGCTGAAATCCCCAGCGTGCGGAGCGAAGCTGGGGCCGGCTGCCGCTATAATCCGCGCTTCGTCGTTGTCCCCCGGTTTCATGAAAGAAGTCCTCGTTCTCTACTACAGCCTGCACGGTTCCGTCAGGAATCTGGCTCAGGCGGTGGCGAGGGGAATCGAATCAGTGAACGGCGTCGGGGCGCGCATCCGGACTGTTCCGAAAATATCCGCGGTGTGCGAAGCGACTGAACCGGACATTCCGGAGCAAGGGGCGCCTTACGCCGAACTGCAGGACCTGGAGGAGTGCATCGGCCTGGCCTTGGGAAGCCCCACCCGCTTCGGCAACATGGCGGCCCCATTGAAGTATTTTCTCGACGGTACGGCGAGCCTCTGGGTACGCAATGCGCTTGCCGGGAAGGCGGCAGCCGTGTTTTCCTCCACAGCCAGCTTACACGGGGGTCAGGAATCGACGCTGCTCTCCATGATGCTGCCGCTGCTGCATCACGGCATGATCGTTGTCGGTCTCCCTTACACCGAGGCGGATCTCAATACCACGCGCAGTGGCGGAACGCCGTATGGCGCCACACACGTTTCCGGTATGCCCGTCAGCGCGATGCTGACCGATGAAGAAAAGCGCCTGGCCTTTGCCCTGGGCCGACGCCTCGCCGAAACCGCCATGAGACTGTCCGCCTGATGGAATATCAACGCGCCGCGATATGGAACCGCATTGCGGTGATCAGCCTGATCGCCCTCGTCGCTTTTTGCGTCGCCTGGGAGTTGCGGCTTGCTCCGCTGCGGCCGGGCGGTTCGTGGGTTGCGCTCAAGGCCGTGCCCTTGCTGTTCGCGCTGCCCGGTATCGTGCGCGCTCGGCGTTATACCCACCAGTGGGGCTGTTTGCTGGCGCTGGCCTATGTGGCGGAAGGTCTGGTGCGCGCGCCATCCGAACACGGCCTCCCGGCGTTCCTGGCGGGGATTGAAGTGGTGCTGGCGACGGTATTCTTCTTCGCCTGCGCGTTTTTCGCCCGTGCTATGCAGCCCTCGAAGCTCGCCGCGGGCGGGCCCCGACCCTCCGCGAACCGGCCACCCGGCGGCGCCTGACCCTCAGACGGTATCGCGTTGGGGATCCACCCGCTCCAGCGCCGAATGGAGTTTGTTGAGCGCGTTGAGATAGGCTTTCGCCGACGCAACCACGATGTCGGTGTCCGCGCCTTGGCCGTTCACTATGCGCCCCGCCTTGGCCAGGCGTACCGTTACCTCCCCCTGTGCGTCAGTCCCCGTCGTAATGCTGTTCACCGAGTACAACAGCAACTCGGTGCCGCTTTCGGCGATGCTCTCGATGGCCTTGAAAGCCGCATCCACCGGCCCGCTGCCCACGGCGCTGGCATGTTTCTCGGCTCCGCCAGCGGCCACCGTCACCCAGGCATGGGGCATTTCGCCGGTTTCGGAATGGAATTTTGTCGAGACGAGGCGGAAATGTTCGTGATCCGGGGTCACCGTGTCGTCGGACATCAGCGCCTGCAGGTCTTCGTCGAAGATTTCGTGTTTCTTGTCCGCCAGCTCCTTGAAGCGCGCAAAAGCCGCGTTCAACTGCTCTTCCGATTCGACGACGATGCCCAGATCGGTCAGGCGGGCGCGGAATGCATTTCGGCCTGAGTGTTTTCCCAATACCAGCTTGTTGGCGGTCCAGCCCACATCCTGCGCCAGCATGATTTCGTAGGTTTCGCGGTGTTTCAGCACGCCGTCCTGGTGGATGCCCGACTCGTGGGCAAAGGCGTTGGCGCCAACAATCGCCTTGTTGGGTTGGACCGGAAAACCGGTGATGCTGGACACGAGCTTGGACGCGGGCACGATCTGGGTCGTGTCGATGCCGGTATCGCAGGAGAAAACGTCCTGGCGCGTATGCACCGCCATCACGACCTCTTCCAGCGCCGCATTGCCTGCGCGCTCGCCTAAGCCGTTGATAGTGCATTCCACCTGCCGGGCGCCAGCCAACACCGCCGACAGCGAATTCGCCACCGCCATGCCAAGATCGTTGTGGCAGTGGGTGGACCAGATCACTTTGTCGCTGTTCGGTACGCGCTCGATCAGGGTACGGATGCGCTCCCCCCACAAATCGGGAATGCTGTAGCCGACTGTATCGGGCACGTTTATGGTGCGCGCCCCGGCATTGATCGCCGCATCGAAAACGCGACAGAGGAAATCAATATCGGAGCGCACCGCGTCTTCCGCCGAAAACTCTACGTCTTCGGTGTATTCCCGGGCTATCTTCACCGCGCGGACCGCGGCTTCCACCACCTGATCCGGCGTCATCCGCAGTTTCTTCTCCATGTGGATCGGGCTGGTGGCGATAAAGGTGTGAATGCGCTTGAACTTGGCCGGCGCCAGGGCCTCACCGGCGCGGCGCACGTCGTTTTCGTTGGCGCGGGCCAGGCCGCAGACCGTCGCGCCCTTGATGGCCTCGGCAACGGCGCGCACGGCCTCGAAGTCGCCGTTCGACGCCGCCGGGAAACCGGCCTCGATCACATCCACCCGCATGCGCTCGAGTTGGCGGGCGACGCGAAGTTTCTCCTCGCGGGTCATTGACGCGCCGGGAGCCTGCTCCCCATCACGCAGCGTCGTATCGAAAATCACCAGACGCTCAGTCATCATCGTCTCCTGATGGAATCACAAACAACCGGGACCGCGCTTTCGGCAAAAACGGCGCGACCAACACTATGTGGAATCGGGGAAAAAGACCTCAGGGCGCCGAGCGCAGCAGCATTTCCAGCGACGCGCTGGATGAACCGGGAAACGGGACGCCCCAACCAAAAAAACACCAAAGCCAAGCAACGAATTTAGGGCTCGATTTTCCCCTGACAATACGTCGGGGACGGCTCGGGCCAAACTGCCTTGTACTGCTCTAGGGCACCGACAACCTTGGGCCAGGGCGACGCCTGTTCAGGCCTGGACCTTTGCGCGCCGCCGATTCAACCAGTGCCAAGCCGACAGGGCATAGCCTGACAGCGCATAAACGAGGAACAGTGCGAACAGAATTCCCGGCGGGTAGGAGGACACGACGACGAAAATCAACACGAACGCAATTACCACCATGAAAGGCACGCTGCGCCGCAGATTGATGTCCTTGAAACTGTAGAAACGGAAATTGCTGACCATGGACAGGCCGGCAAACAGCGTGATGCCGAAGGCCAGCCAACGCACTTCATCGCCAGCGAAGCCGAGATCAAGGAACACCCAAACCAGTCCGGCCACCAGGGCGGCCGCTGCAGGACTCGGTAGGCCCTGGAAGTAGCGCTTGTCGATCACACCCAATGTCGTGTTAAAGCGCGCCAGACGCAATGCCGCGGCGGCACAATAGATGAACGCGGCGATCCAGCCCCAGCGGCCGAGGCCCCGCAGAGCCCACTCATAAATGACCAGCGCCGGCGCCGCGCCGAAGGAAACCATGTCCGACAAGGAGTCGTACTCGGCGCCGAACGCGCTCTGAGTGCGGGTCAGTCGCGCCACTCGTCCATCGAGACCGTCGAAAACCATGGCGACGAAGATGGCCACAGCCGAATGTTCGTAAAGACCGTTCATCGCCTGAACGATGGCGTAAAAACCGGCGAACAAGGCGGCCGTCGTGAACAGGTTGGGGAGGATATAGATGCCCCTGCGCCGCAGTTCGGGGTTGAATACCGCTTTGCGCGGTCGAATCTCCGGCATTTCCGGTGGCCCTTCGTTTTCTGGGAAGGATGAAATTGTAGCCGATCGCCGCCGTTCAGCCCTGCCCGGGGGGGCACATCGGCATGATGTCGCCAAAGCTCTCGACGCCGGCGAAAGCCCCGATGTCCTGCGGGGGCCGGCCGGAGTCCGGTCGATGGATCGTCGCCAGATGGGCGATGCCATAAGCGCGAGCGGCGGCCAACACCGCGAGGCTATCGTCCACAAGTAGGGTACAGCCCCGGTCGAACCGTTCAACCACCTGCAAAGCCGGCCAGAAGCTTTCGTGTTCTTTGGGATACCCAAGATCGTGGGCGGTCACGATGGCATCGAAGCGGGGGGCCAGTCCGGTGCGTGCCATTTTCAGCGTCAGGCTTTTCAGATGGGCGTTGGTGACCAACGTGATGCGTCTGCCGGACTGACGCAGGGCATCGAGAAACTGGGGAACGTGGGGGCGAACCGCGATCAGGTGATCCACCTCCTCTTTCAGGCGGCCGATATCCAGGCCCAGTTCTTCGCTCCAGAAATCAACCGAATACCACTGCAGGGTGCCGGCCCATCGCCGGTAGCGTTCATGCAACTGGGTACGCGCGTAAGCCTCATCGACGCCATGGACTTCGGCGTACCGGACGGGAACGTGCTCAAGCCAGAAGTGATTGTCGTAGCGAAGGTCGAGCAGCGTGCCGTCCATGTCCAGGAACACGCTGCGAACGCTGCTCCAGTCGATCATCGGCGCTGGGGCCCTGAGCCGGCGTCCAATCCAGCGGTCAGGGCAACTGGGCGATCTGGCTCGTCGTCGCGAAGACCTTTTCGCCGATAGCAACGTCGATCCGCGTATCGGGCGGAAGATAGACGTCCACCCTCGAACCGAAGCGGATGAAGCCGTAACGCTGGCCACGCACCAGCCGCTCTCCCAGCTTGGGGTAGGACAGGATGCGGCGCGCCAGCAGGCCAGCCACCTGGACACAGGTGATGTCGTGACCATCGGCGGTCTTGAGCCACAGCGCGTTACGTTCGTTCTCGGTTGAAGACTTGTCCAGCTCGGCGCTCAGGAACTTGCCCGGGTTGTACCACTGCCTTACCACCTCGCAGTCCACGGGCGAGCGGTTGGAATGAACGTTGAACAAGTTCATGAACACGCTGACCTTCACCGCATCGCGATTGATATAGGGATCGCGCGTCTTTTCGACTGCCACTATGCGACCGTCCGCAGGTGACAACACACTTTTCCCATCACCGATCGCCGCACGCGGCGGATCGCGGAAGAACTGGACGAAGAATGCGACGGCCAGCCAGAAGGGAAACGCCGCCCAGCCGGCAATCGCCGTCATGAACAGCCCGACCACAACGGAAATGCCGATGATGGTCCAGCCCTCGCGGGCAACGATGGGGTGCAAATGCTTGTTCAACTTTGCCAAACCCGAAGGACGTGAGTTGAGGCCCGGCGGGCAGATTTGCCCGCCGAACCTGCCGCTGGAGAAGACCGGTCAGTTCTTGGCGCGATCCACCAGCTTGTTCTTGCGGATCCAGGGCATCATCTCGCGCAGCTTGGCACCGATCACCTCAATGGGGTGCTCGGACGCCAGGCGCCGCGAGGCATTCAGCGTCGGCGCACCGGCACGGTTCTCCAGGATGAATTCCTTGGCGTACTGCCCGGTCTGGATTTCGCGCAGGATCCGCTTCATTTCCGCCTTGGTCTCGTCGGTGATGATACGCGGACCGCGGGTGATATCCCCATACTCGGCGTTGTTGGAAATCGAGTAACGCATGTTGGCGATGCCGCCTTCGTAGATCAGGTCGACGATCAGCTTGACCTCGTGCAGGCACTCGAAATACGCCATTTCCGGCGCGTAGCCGGCTTCGGTCAGGGTCTCGAATCCGGCCTGGATCAAGGACGTCAGGCCGCCGCAGAGAACAACCTGCTCACCGAAGAGGTCGGTTTCCGTCTCTTCCTTGAAACTGGTTTCGATCACGCCGCCACGGGTGCCGCCATTGGCCGCCGCGTAGGAGAGGGCGATGTCGCGCGCCTTGCCGGATTTGTCCTGGAATACGGCGATCAGCGACGGTACGCCGCCGCCCTGCTGGTAGGTCGAGCGGACAAGATGGCCGGGACCTTTGGGCGCGATCATGATCACGTCGATGTCGTCGCGCGGCACGACTTGACCGTAGTGGATGTTGAAGCCGTGGGCAAAGGCCAGCGCTGCGCCCTTCTTGATGTTCGGCTCCACTTCATCCTTGTACACGGCGGCGATCTGTTCGTCCGGGAGCAGCATCATGACCACGTCCGCGCCGCGCGCAGCCTCGCCCACTTCCTTCACCGTCAGCCCAGCCTGCTGGGCCTTGTCCCACGAACTGCCGCCTTTGCGCAAACCCACCGTGACCTGCACGCCGGATTCCTTCAAGTTTTGGGCATGGGCATGGCCTTGCGAGCCGTATCCGATAATGGTGACCATCTTCCCCTTGATCAGGGAAAGGTCGGCATCCTTGTCGTAATAAACCTTCATTGCGCTTCCTTTGTCAAAAATCCTGGCTCTTCAGACTTTGAGAATCCTGTCGCCGCGGCCAATGCCGCAGACCCCGGTACGCACCGTCTCCAGGATCAGCGACTTGTCGATAGCCTCGATGAAGGAATCCAGCTTCGTTGCGTTTCCGGTCAACTCGACCACGTAGGTCGATTCGGTGACGTCGATGATCCGGCCGCGGAAGATCTCCGCCATGCGCTTCATCTCGTCACGATCCTTGCCCGTCGCCCGCACTTTGATCAGCATCAGCTCCCGCTCGACGTTCGGCGCCTCCGAGAGGTCGACGACCTTCACCACCTCCACCAGCTTGTTCAATTGCTTGGTGATCTGTTCGATGATGTCGTCCGATCCGACGGTAACGATGGTCATGCGCGACATGGAAGGATCTTCCGTCGGCGCAACGGTGAGGGACTCGATGTTGTAGCCACGGGCCGAGAACAAGCCCGAAACGCGCGAAAGCGCTCCTGCTTCATTTTCCAGAAGCAAAGAAATGACGTGTCGCATAGGTAGATTTACCGGGTTGGTTGGCTTGAACCAGGGGCCCAGCGACGCCAAGCTACCGCAAGGCGGCGCTGCTGGCCCCCGCAAGACCGTAAGTCGAGTCGACGCCGGCACTTCGGCTTGTGACCTGACGTGCCCCGCCGGTACCCCTGGCAGGTATTAAAGGTCCTCTGAGGACAGGATCATCTCGGTGAGACCCTTGCCCCCTTGAACCATGGGATAAACGTTTTCCGTCGGATCGACTTTGAAATCGAGGAAGACGAGATCCGTCTTGCGCTTGAACGCCTCGCGCAGCGCGCCTTCGACGTCCCCGGGCTTGTCAACGGAAAGCCCGACGTGGCCATAGGCCTCCGCCAGTTTGGCGAAGTCGGGAAGGGAGTCCATGTACGAGCCGGAATAACGGTTGCCATGGAAAAGCTGCTGCCACTGGCGCACCATGCCAAGGAACCCGTTATTCAGGTTGATCACCTTGATCGGCAAGCGAAACTGTTTGCAGGTGGAGAGTTCCTGGATACACATCTGGATACTCCCCTCGCCAGTAACGCAGGCCACCGGTGACCCCGGGTGGGCCAACTGAACACCCATCGCCGCCGGAAGACCGAACCCCATCGTGCCCAGCCCGCCAGAATTGATCCAGCGCCGCGGCCGATCGAACCGGTAATACTGGGCCGCCCACATCTGGTGCTGACCAACGTCGGAAGTGACGAATGCGTCACCCTTGGTGACTTCCCACAGTTTCTCGATCACATATTGGGGTTTGATGATTTCCCCACCGTGGTCGTACTTCAGGCAATCGCGCTTGCGCCATTCCTCGATTTGCGCCCACCACGCATTGAGGCCATCCTGATCGGGACGCTCGCCCGTGGATTCGACCTGCTTGATGATCTCGTCCAGCACGTCGGGCACGTTGCCGACAATGGGAACATCCACGCGAACGCGCTTGGAGATCGACGAAGGATCGATGTCGATGTGAATGATCTTGCGCGCCACCTGCCCGAAGTGGTCGGGGTTCCCGATGACGCGATCGTCGAATCGCGCACCGACGGCAAGCAACACGTCGCAGTACTGCATGGACATGTTGGCCTCGTAAGTGCCGTGCATGCCCAGCATGCCGACAAATTGGCGATCCGTTGCCGGATAGGCGCCCAGGCCCATTAGGGTATTGGTGACGGGGAATCCCAGCATCCGAGCCAGCTTGATCAACTGTTCCGACGCATCCGACTGGACGGCTCCCCCACCGCTGTAGATCATGGGCCGCTTCGCTTCCAACAGGAGTTGGACGGCTTTCTTGATCTGGCCATGATGGCCCTTCATCACGGGGT
>JBAWHH010000273.1:0-6438 GCA_049593715.1 Rhodocyclaceae bacterium | reverse complement strand
GACCTTGCCTGACGTGCTGGTCAAGAATGTCACCAACGACGTGTTGGCCATCGTGCGCCAGGATAAGGAAATCCAGTCCGGCAACACTCAACGTGCAATCGACTTGGTCGAGCAGAAAGTGCTGCCCCATTTTGATTTTCTGCACATGACCCGTCTCGCGGTGGGCCGAGACTGGCGGCAGGCTTCCGCGGCCCAGCAGAAGCAGTTGGCCGACGAGTTCAGGTCGCTGCTGGTGCGCACTTACTCTAACGCACTGACTTCTTACAAGAATCAGACGATCGTATTTAAACCCTTGCGCCTCCAAGGTGGGGAAAACGACGTCGTGGTCCGTTCCGAGGTGCGGCAACCCGGCGCCCAGCCGGTCACCATCGATTACAGTCTGGACAAGCAAGGCAGCGACTGGAAGGTGTACGACGTGGTAGTGGGGGGCGTGAGTCTGGTGACCAACTACCGCGAGTCGTTTGCCACGGAAGTGCGCAACGGCGGCATCGACGGACTCGTCAAGTCGCTGCAGGCGAAGAACAAGAATCTCGCCGCCAAGAAATGATGGAACGGACGGGCGATCGCGTCGAAGTCTCAGGCGCCATGATTATTGCCTGTGCCAGGGAGCAACTGCGCGCCGGGGAGAGGCAACTCGGCCAAGGCGCGCGTGTTTTTGATTTGGCTGGCGTGTCAGAGGTGGATTCCGCTGGCCTGAGCATCGTCTTCGGCTGGCAACGGGTAGCGGCCCGCAGTGGGACCGAGATCCGCATCGCCAATCCCCCGCCGAGTTTCCTGACTCTGGCCGAACTCTACGGCGTGGCCGATCTGCTGCCCCTGGTAGATTGATTCCGCAGCGCTGGTTTTGCTCTTGACTACAGATGGCCTGCCGGCCGGGATTCGCGTCGAACGGGTCCACAAGCGGTATGGTTCCGTCCAGGCGCTGGCCGGCATCGAACTGGAAGTTGCCCAGGGTGAGTTTTTTGGCCTGCTTGGACCCAACGGCGCCGGCAAAACCACACTGATCTCGGCCCTTGCCGGATTGGTCAGAGCCGATTCTGGCCGTCTGGCCGTAATGGGCCATGACGTGGTGCGGGACTATCGCGATGCGCGGCGCAATCTCGGCGTCGTTCCTCAGGAACTGGTTTTCGATCCCTTCTTCACCGTCCGCGAGTGCCTGCGCATCCAGTCGGGCTACTTCGGTTTGCGCCACAACGACGACTGGATCGATGAGATCCTGCACCACCTGGACCTGTCCGCGAAGGCAGATACCAACATGCGGCGCTTGTCCGGTGGCATGAAGCGGCGTGTGCTGGTGGCCCAGGCCCTGGTCCATCGTCCGCCGGTCATTGTCCTGGACGAGCCCACCGCGGGGGTGGACGTGGAGCTGCGCCAGTCCCTTTGGGCGTTCGTGCGCCGGCTCAACGCCGATGGCCACACCGTTGTCCTGACCACCCATTACCTGGAAGAAGCCGAAGCCCTTTGCAGCCGCATCGCCATGATGAAGCAGGGGGCCATCGTGGCCTTGGACACCACGCGCAATCTTCTCGAAAGCCTCTCCGGATACGTCCTCCGCCTGCGTCTGGACGGTGATGAGGAACTGGCCGAATCCTTGGCCAGCCGGGCGCAGTCGTTAGGCGACGGTTACACGGTTTTCGAACTGGCCAGCGCCGAAGAAGTCGAGTCCATCCTGCACCAGATGCGCACCACGGGGCACAAAGTGCGCGATATCGAACTGGCCAAGCCAGACCTGGAGCAGGTTTTCGTCCGGATCATGCAAAAATCGTGAGAGCCGTATCTGTTCGGTCCAGCGGTTTCGCGCTGGGGTTTCCACTCAGCCTTGGATCGGCGGCTTCCCTGCCAGATACATTCTGGGCAAGGGTATGAGCGGATTCGCGACGCTGCTGTACAAGGAACTGCTGCGTTTCTGGAAAGTCGGCTTCCAGACGGTGGCCGCGCCGGTGCTGACGGCCCTGCTGTACCTGCTGATTTTTTCCCACGTGCTGGAAGAGCATGTGCGCGTGCATGACGTGACCTACACCGCGTTCCTCGTTCCCGGTCTGGTCATGATGTCGGTGCTGCAGAACGCCTTCGCAAATTCGTCGTCGTCGCTGATCCAGTCGAAGGTTACGGGGAACATCATTTTCGTGCTGCTGCCGCCCCTGTCCTATCAGGAGTTCTTTGGTGCCTACATGCTCGCGGCGGTGGTGCGGGGCTTGGTGGTGGGAGCGGGGGTACTGGTGGCTGCGTTGTGGTTTGCGGACCTGCGCTATGCGGCCCCAGGATGGATTCTCGCTTTTGCGGTGATCGGCGGGGGCATCTTCGGGGCGCTGGGCATCATCGCCGGCATCTGGGCCGAGAAGTTCGACCAGTTGGCGGCGTTTCAGAACTTCATCATCATGCCCCTCACTTTTCTCTCGGGGGTTTTCTACTCCGTTCATTCGCTTCCCCAGTTCTGGCAAGACGTGTCACGGTTCAACCCAGTTTTCTATATGATCGACGGCTTCCGGTACGGCTTTTTCGGTGTTTCCGACGTTTCCCCCGCGCTCGGACTGGCCGTCGTTTCCGGGTGCTTCGCCGTGCTGGCTGCCCTGACCCTGGCCCTGCTCAAGAGCGGCTACAAGCTGCGCGGCTGAGCACCCGCCCAACTCAGAGAAAGATTTCATGATCGAACCCGACGATATCCGCACCTACATAAGCCAAGGATTGCCTTGCGAGCACGTCAGCGTGGAGGGGGATGGCGCCCATTTCAGTGCCGTCATCGTCAGCGCCGAGTTTCGCGGCAAGTCCCGCGTGCAGCAACATCAACTGGTCTACAAGGCGCTGGGCGAGCGCATGCGGGAAGAAATCCATGCCCTGTCCATGCGTACCCTGACACCGGAAGAATGGCAGGCCGGCAATGGATAAGCTGCTCATTGCCGGCGGCACGCCGCTTCGCGGCGAAGTTTCGGTTTCCGGCGCCAAGAACGCCGCCCTGCCTATCCTCTGCGCCTGCCTGCTGACCGCAGAACCGCTGCGGGTGGCCAACCTCCCGGCGCTGAAGGATGTGGAGACGATGCTCAGGCTGTTGGCGGAGATGGGCGTCGTCGTCACCCGGGAAGATGCTTCCACGGTCACCTTGCACGCCGCCACTATCGGCAATCCGGTGGCCGCCTACGAGATGGTCAAGACCATGCGTGCCGCCATCCTCGTGCTCGGGCCGCTGGTGGCCCGCGTCGGCGAGGCCAGCGTCAGCCTGCCCGGCGGGTGCGCCATCGGCGCCCGGCCGGTGGACCAGCACATCAAGGGTCTCGAAGCCCTGGGGGCGGAAGTCAGCGTCGAGCAGGGTTATATCCGCGCCAAGGCGTCGCGGCTGCGCGGCGCGCGCCTGTTCACCGATATGGTGACCGTAACCGGTACCGAGAACCTGATGATGGCCGCGGCGCTGGCCCAGGGCGACACGGTGATCGAGAACGCTGCGCGCGAGCCGGAAGTTGTGGATTTGGCCAACTGCCTGGTGGCGATGGGGGCGCAGATTTCCGGTGCCGGTACCGACGTAATGCGCATTCGCGGGGTTGGGCAACTGCATGGTACGACGCATCGGGTGATGCCCGACCGCATCGAGACGGGGACCTATCTGTGCGCTGCCGCTGCCACCGGAGGCGAAGTGCGCATCACCGGCACGTCGGCGAGCTATCTCGACGTGGTTATCGACAAGCTCATGGACGCAGGTTGCAACATCGTTCCCGAACGCGACGCCATCCGCCTCAAGGCCCCGCCAAAGCTGGCGGCGGTGAGCATCCGCACGGCGCCGTACCCCGCGTTTCCGACCGACATGCAGGCCCAGTTCATGGCCATCAACACCGTGGCGGAGGGTACCGCCGTCATCCGTGAAACCATTTTTGAGAACCGCTTCATGCATGCCGTGGAGCTGGCGCGGCTCGGGGCCAACATCCGCATCGACGGCAATACGGCAGTGGTGACGGGTGTCCCGCAACTCGATGGTGCCGCCGTGATGGCCACCGACCTGCGGGCGTCGGCGAGCCTCGTGGTGGCGGGCTTGGCTGCCCAGGGTGAAACGCTGATCGAGCGGATCTACCACCTCGACCGCGGCTACGAGAAACTGGAAGAAAAGCTGTCGCTGCTCGGCGCCAGGGTCAGCCGGGTCCGCTGAAGGCGGCGGCGGGCAGGCCGCCCGCCGGGTTGGCCCGGGGCATCCCGGGTCGATCCGGTAGAATCCAAGCCTTTTCCCCAAGCCTATCGCCGTGAACGGAATCACTCTCGCCCTTTCCAAAGGGCGCATATTCGAAGAGACCCTGCCTCTCCTGGCCGCTGCCGGCGTGGTGCCGGCCGACGACCCCGAGAAGTCGCGCAAGCTGATCATCGGCACCAACCGGCCCGACGTGCGCCTCATCATCGTCCGCGCCAGCGATACCCCGACCTACGTGCAGCATGGCGCGGCGGATCTCGGCATTGCCGGCAAAGACGTGCTGATCGAGCACGGCGGGGCGGGGCTCTACCAGCCTCTCGACCTGGGCATCGCTCGCTGCCGGCTGTGCGTGGCGGTTCCCGAAGGCTTCGACTACGGCGCGGCGGTGAAGCGCGGGGCACGCCTGCGGGTCGCAACCAAGTACATGAATACCGCGCGGGAACACTTCGCCGACAAAGGCGTGCACGTGGATCTGATCAAGCTCTATGGCTCGATGGAGCTGGCGCCCCTGACCTGCCTGGCGGACGCGATCGTGGACCTTGTCAGCAGCGGCGGCACCCTGCGCGCCAACCATCTGGTGGAGGTGGAGGAAATCATGCCCATCAGTTCGCGCCTGATCGTCAATCAGGCTTCCCTGAAGATGAAACGCGAAATTCTGCAGCCGGTCATCGACGCCTTCGCGGGAGCGGTGAAATGACCGCCATTCGCCGGCTATCGACGCGCCAGCCGGATTTCCAGGCCCGCCTCGACGCACTGTTGACAGTGGATGCCGGTACGGACGAGGCCGTTGAGCGCGCCGTCACCGACATTCTGGCGGACGTTCGCACGCGGGGGGACGCCGCGGTGATCCAGTACACACGCCAGTTCGACCGCCTGGATGTGGCGTCCATGGCCGCGCTGGAATTGCCCCGGGCCGAACTGGATGCCGCACGGGCCAGCCTGCCGCGGGAGCAGCGGGATGCCCTGCAACTTGCGGCGGAACGCGTTCGCGTCTACCACCAGCGCCAAGTCGCTGAATCCTGGAGTTATACCGAGGACAGCGAAGCGACCCGGGGCACCCGTCTCGGTCAAAAGGTCACGCCGCTGGATCGCGTGGGTCTTTATGTGCCGGGCGGCAAGGCGTCCTACCCTTCGTCGGTACTCATGAACGCGATCCCCGCCAAGGTGGCCGGTGTGGGCGAACTCATCATGGTCGTGCCTACGCCGGGCGGCGAGAAGAATCCTCTGGTGTTGGCCGCGGCGGCGATCACCGGCGTCGATCGGGTGTTCACCATCGGCGGTGCCCAAGCGGTGGGCGCACTCGCCTATGGTACCCAGACCGTGCCCCAGGTGGACAAGATCGTCGGTCCGGGCAACGCCTACGTGGCGAGCGCCAAGCGGCGCGTGTTCGGCACCGTCGGGATCGACATGGTGGCGGGCCCGTCCGAAGTGCTGATCATCTCCGACGGCTCGGGCGACCCCGACTGGGTAGCCATGGATCTCTTCGCCCAGGCCGAGCACGACGAACTGGCTCAGTCCATCCTGCTCTGTACCGACCTGCAGTTCATCGAGCGGGTCGCCCACAGCATCGACAAACTGCTGCCGGAGATGCCCCGTCGCGCCACCATCGAAGCATCGCTCACGAACCGGGGCGCACTGATCCAGGTTGCGGATCTGGACGAGGCATGCGCAATCGCCAATAGCATTGCCCCGGAGCATCTGGAACTATCGGTGGAAAACGGCGAAGCCCTGGTGGACAAGATCCGCCACGCCGGCGCGATTTTCGTCGGCCACTGCTCAGTGGAGGCGCTCGGCGACTACTGCGCGGGCCCCAACCATGTCTTGCCGACGATGCGCAGCGCGCGGTTTTCTTCTCCGCTTGGCGTCTACGATTTCCAGAAACGCACCAGTGTCATCCAGATATCTGCCGTGGGCGCCCAGACCCTGGGGCGGGTGGCGTCCATTCTCGCCCACGGTGAGGGGCTTCAGGCGCATGCCCGTTCTGCCGAGTTCCGGCTGACGAAATAGGTCTGCGCGCAGCCAGCCTGACGGGCCTGTTTGCCCGTTCCGGTTTGCGAAGCGGGTCGTCAGTCCTGCTGCGCCTCGTTTGGCGAGGCGGGAGGCTCCCCTTCCATCCCCACGGACGGATTCACCGAACGCTCCATATCGAAAGCGGGGGGCGGGGTAAACATCGAAGGTGGTGACGCGCTGGCAGGTGCGGCCGACGGCGATCCGTTGCCCGCTTTGCCGTCCGCCGCAGCGGAGCCGGAACGTCCGCGGCCGCCGGAGCC
>JBAWHH010000272.1:0-11022 GCA_049593715.1 Rhodocyclaceae bacterium | reverse complement strand
TTTGGTGGCGAACGGGGCAGAGTCGGATACCTTCGTGCAGGCAGGCCATATCGCGGGACCGCAAGGCGGGTATGTCTCTTGCTAGGACTGGTTTTGAAGTGCCCAGTCAGTCTCAGGGAAAGAACCGTTCGAGCTGGCTCAGATTGGGCGCAACGAGGTAGGCGAGACGGTGCAGCTTTCACTTTTTTGTCGGTCGGACGTTAAGGTAGTTGATATTCCTGGTTGATTTCTCATCAATCGTGTGGCGATGGAGGTCCAAATGATCTTGACGATGGACATGGCTACCGGCCAAAGGCTGGACGAAGAAGAGAGCGTGTTCGCGAGGGAAGTGCCGGGCACGGACTGGATTTCCGGCCCGATTCCGCGCCTCGCTCTGCAGGAGGCGGCTCGGCAAGAAGTGGTGCATCCCGCTTTGTTGATGGCACCGCCGATCTCTAAAACCACGAGGACAGTTGCTCCGCTGCTGCACTGATTGCCGACGCGGCATTCGGCGAACGGCTGGTATCATCCGCGCCTCGCCGAAACTGCCGGGTTGGTTCTCATGACTGCTCACGTGAGCGCGGAAACACAGCATTTGCGCGTTGCCTATCCCCGCTTTGTGACAATTCCGACGCGCTGGGCCGATGTGGACGATACGGGCCACGTCAGTGCTGCAGTTTGTTGCACCTATTTTGACACCGCCATTCACGGCTTTCTGCTTTGCGAAGGCGGTCCGGAAATTCTCCTCGGGCAGGTTTACGCCCATCCCCAGGAAGCCTTCTGCCGTTTTCACCGCCCCATTCTTTTTCCTCAAGTTCTGGATGCGGGCCTGCGTGTCAGCAAGCTGGGAGAGGCTTCGGTGCGCTACGAAATCGGGCTTTTTCGGGAAGGTGAGGACAAACCCGCGGTCAGCGGGTTTGTGGCGCACGTCTTCGTCGACCGGGACAAGAGCAAGCCGGCTTCGATTCCTCCCCGAATTCGGGCCTGTCTGGAAGGCTTAGTTCCCGTTGGGCGGAGCGACAAAGTTGGCGACCCGACCCGGCGCTGCGGCTGAACGCGCGATCTATAGCGTGTGACCACGGTCTCCGCGGGAGAAGCCGATCAGCGGCTCTCGCACCTCGCGGCCCAGCGCCAGAACTTTGAACAGTTCCCCCATTTCGGCTGGACTGAGCAATTTCTGGACGCTGCTCGCCAAGGGGGCGTAACGCGCGATGTCGTTCGATGGCACTCGGGAGAGCAGATCGGTGATGCCGCAATTCATGAGGAACTGCCCTTGTGATGTGTAGCCGAGAAAATCGAGCCCGGCATCGCATCCGGCATTCGCCATCGCCGAGAAGTCTACATGGGACGTGATGTCGCATAGCCCTGGCCGGAAGAAGGGATCGGCGTGGGCATGGTGGCGGATATGGCACATCAGCGTTCCGCTGGCCCGCTGTGGGTGGTAGTACTCGCGGGAGGGGAAGCCGTAATCGATCAGCAGCATCGCGCCGCGCTCCAGGACTGAACCCCAAGCGGCAACCCAGGCTTGAGCCGCGCGCCCGATTTCGGAGACGTAAGGTGGCTCCACCGGGACGTCCACGCCGGCCCGCAGCAGCGCCTCGGGCGCGGGCCTATCCTCCCATTCGAATTCTCCCTGGGAATTGATGGCCACCCCTCGCTCCAAAATGCGATCGTCCTGCCAGGCTACAAGGTCCACGGGCATGGCGTCGAGCAATTCATTGGCGATGATGACACCCGAAAACCGTTCCGGGAGGCGATCAAGCCAGCACACTCTTCCCAACAAGTGAGGGACGCGGGTTTCCAGCGTTGCCCGCTGTCGCCCGTGAAGGTCTCCCGACAGTTCCAGCAGGCCGTACTGGTCGGGCAGGGCGCCGCTGCGCTCCAACTCCAGCAGCAGATCGGCAGCCAGCTTGCCGCTCCCTGGGCCAGCTTCCAGGATGGCCGGTGCGGACTGGCGCATCAAGGGCGCGATCTGCGTAACCAGCGACTGAGCAAATAGCGGGGAAATCTCGGGTGCGGTGATGAAATCCCCTGCCGCGCCGAATTTTTCTGCCCCGGCAGCGTAGTAGCCCAGCCCCGGGGCATAGAGTGCTTGTTCCATGTAGCGCGAAAAGGGTATCCAGCCGCCGCGAGAACGGATGTCCGCGCAGATGTGGGCGCGCAGCCGGTCGCTGTGTGCCGCGGCGATCGAATCTGGTTCAGGAAGGCTGCACATCAGCAAGGCTCTGCGCGTCCGGAAGCGAGCAACGCTGGTTCCATCCTGCCGCTGTGCGGAGCGGTGACCGGTTGTCGGAGAGCCGATTCCGCTAAAATTTGCGAATTGGAGGATCCTCTATGAACGCCATTTTGTCGGGAAAAGCGATCCTCGTCACTGGTGGGGCGAAACGTGTAGGGGCGGAGATCGTTCGCCGCGTGCACGGCGCGGGGGCGGACGTCACGCTCCATTACCGCGGCGCCCAGACGGAAGCTGAGGCGCTCGCCGCCGAATTGAATGGTCTGCGAGCACGTTCCGTTTTTTCGGTTCGGGCCGATCTTCTCGATGCAGCGCGCCTGCCGGATCTGGTGCAGGCTGCGGTCGAACATTTCGGTCGCCTGGACGGACTGGTCAACAATGCCTCCAGTTTCTATGCAACGCCTTTGGGAACAATCAACGAGGAACAATGGGACGATCTGGTCGGGACGAATTTCAAGGCGCCGTTGCTGTTGTCCCAGGCTGCGGCGGATGCGCTGCGTGCCACGCACGGCGGGATCGTCAATATCGTGGATATCCATGCGGATCGCCCATTGCGGGGTTTTCCCCTCTACTGCGCCGCCAAGGCGGCCCTGGTTGGACTTACCCGCGCCCTGGCAGTGGAGCTTGCCCCGGAGGTGCGGGTCAATGCCGTCGCCCCGGGGCCAATCCAGTGGCCGGAAGACGAGGCTTTCGATGCCGCGGCGCGTGCTGAGATTATCGACCATACGCTCCTCAAGCGCGTCGGGGAGCCGGCGGACATTGCGCGGACGGTAGTGTTTCTGCTGGGAGACGCCCCATACGTGACCGGTCAGGTGTTGGCGGTGGATGGCGGGCGCTCCGCCCACCTGTGAGAAACACTGATCATCAACGGGGCCACCATGAACGTGTTGCGCAAGATGTCGGTGGCGGTTTTGGGCAACTTGCTGCGCTAGTCGCAAGCATCTGGCGATTGCGGCATTCTTGATTTGAACCAGAAACGATGTGTCGTGGCCGAGATTTGATCCGGTCAGATGGTGGGGGGCCGACGGACGTTGATTCGGAGTGCTTTTCGGTCCCGCAGTAGCGTCGCTGCACGGAGGTGCAGCGAGCAGCCCTGGCTGCTGCGGAGGGCATGTGGCCTGCAACCAACCCACGATCCTTCAGCCGATGGTGGCCAGCATCACGCCGCCGTAAAGCATAATGTTGTGCATGCTACATTGTCCGGGACAAGCAATGTGACCGGAGACACATAGCCACTGACTGCTTTTTGATAGACTATTCATTCTGGATAGAAAGCGCGACTCCATGGCTTCGCTGCAACGCAAAATTTGTGTGCTTTTTGCCGCCGTTTCCGGTGATAGCCGCTTGTACGCCAAACTGGGCAGCGCTGAAGCCTTGTATGCCGTGGAGCGTTGCATGAGCCGGATCGAGCGGGCCGTCGCGGTCCACGGCGGGCGGGTCGTCAAGGTTATTGGCGATGAACTCATGGCGGTGTTCGATTCGGCCGACGCTGCAGTCCAGTCTGCGTCCGAGATGGCACAGCGCATCGACGCGATCCCGCCCATCTCGGGCGTGAAGCTTTCGGTACGCGTCGGCTTCCATTTGGGCCCCGTTACCGAAAAAGATGGTGATGTCCTCGGCGAGACGGTCGATATTGCTGCGCGCTTGATCGGGCTGTCGAAAGCGGGGCAGATGTTCACCTCCAGGGAGGTGGTTAGTGCTTTGCCTTTGTTCCTGAACAGAGCGTCGAAGCGCATCGAGGGAGTCTCGGTCAAGGGCGCTCTTGGTGAAGATCTAGCGGTCTTCTCGGTCCAGTGGCAGGAGTCCGCTGAGCTGAGCCAGCTTGGCTTGCATGTTTCCCTGCCGGAGGGCTTGCCTACTCTTCGGTTGCGCCATGCGGGCGTGGTGGTTGACGTTGAGAGAGAACGGCGAGCGGTGTCGTTCGGGCGCGACTCGGGTAGTGACCTGATTATTGCCGATCGCCGAGCGTCGCGTAACCATGCCCGTATCGAACGCCGTAGTACCCATTACGTGCTGGTGGATCAAAGTACCAATGGCACTTACGTGACATTCGATGGCGAGCTGGAGTTTGCCCTGAAACACGAGGAAGTTCCTCTCAGGAACCGGGGAAGAATCGCGTTTGGACACTCTTCCAGAGATGCGAGCGCCGAGGTCGTCGAGTTCTTTATTTCGGAGTAACGCGCCAGCGTGGGAGCCCCAATTGCGCTGGGCAAAGATATTCTGGCGAGCGGAAATGCGGTGAGGTGCCGGGCAGGCAGCGACGGCTCCGTCGGTGCCTGCCCCAGACGCTCCTGAAGGTTGCGCGCCGACTACTTGGCTTGGCTCACCATGTATTCCACGGCTGCCCGGATTTGTTCCTCGGTCAGCGTGGGGCTGCCGCCTTTGGGGGGCATGAGTCTCTTGCCCGAGATTGCATTCTTCACCAGCGTATCTACACCGGTAGCTATGCGCGGAGCCCACGCGGCTTTGTCGCCAAGTTTCGGGGCGCCTGAGACGCCTGGTGTGTGGCACATGACGCAGATCTTTCCATAGACGGCTTTACCGTCGGCAGTGCCTGCATCCGCGACTTGTGTGGGCGCTGCAGGGGGCGCCGCAACGGGAGCAGGTGCCGCGGGTGGCTGTGCGGCGGCGGTGGGCGCAGGCGTCGGTGCTGTGGCTTCGGGTGCGGCTGCAGCCGATGCCGCTTCAGCGACCGGGGCTACAGGCTGGGGTGCTGCGGCCGGTTCTGCCGCCGGTGCGGTGTCGGGAGTGTCAGTAGATGCCGGAACCGCGGCTTCAGCGGCAGGCGCCGCTTCTGTGGTTGGGGCAGCGGCCCCACCGGCAGGGGCTGCGGTGGCCGGGGCTGCCGCAGGGGCGGCCGCTTTCGCAACTTCGACGCGCGCGACGGGTTCAATGAGCTTGGCTATCGTCTCGGCGTCCTCCGTGCCGCCCCGGCCCGTCATCGCAAAAGCGATCACGATGAAAAGTAGTATGCCTCCTACAGACCCAAGGGCGACGACGTTTGGCTTGGGCGGCGTGTTTGGCGATTCGTTCTGATCGGTCATGCTGTCTTCCCCTTGGGCGCAAGTCAAAGCCTCGAATTATAGCCGTTTACGCAAATCCGAAAACGGCTGCCATGGACTCTTCGGTCAATACCCGCTATCCTATGCGGCTTACCGGTAGTTACCTCTGTGTCAGCGCCGATGTTGAGTTGGCATCACTTTGCGCAGTTCAATTCAAGGGGTTGGTGCCGGTACAGCAGCAACCATTGCTTAATCGCAGCGCGCCCGTAGCTCAGTTGGATAGAGTACTGCCCTCCGAAGGCAGGGGTCGGACGTTCGAGTCGTCTCGGGCGCGCCAGTCGTTGGTATTGCGTTGAGGCTGCCCTTAAGTGCCATAGCCGCCGAGCTGTTGGCTGAGTTGGATGGTCTGCTGCGTCCTTCAAAATTGCCCGATTTCTACCTGGAACTGCGCTTGCCCGTTCGCGGTGCATTCTGATATATCGCCTGCCCCTTTCACGCAAAGTTTGGTTTGTGGCGAACGTTGATAGGGTGCATGGGCAGCAGAAAATCTCTCGCCGCTGCAGACGGGAAATCCAACGGATGTGCAACTACAGCAACACGACGTCGAATTGTTCTTGCGTGTAGCCGGTTTCTGCCTGCAGTGAGATGGGCTTGCCGATGAAGTCAGAGAGCATCGCCAGGGACTGGGATTCTTCGTCCAGGAACAGATCGATGACCGGCGGCGCGGCTAGGACGCGAAACTCCCGGGCGTTGAACTGACGAGCTTCCCGCAGCAACTCGCGCAGTATTTCGTAGCACACGGTTCGGGCCGTCTTGACTTCGCCTCGTGCATTGCACACGGGGCAAGCCTCACAAAGAATGTGGGCGAGGGATTCGCGCGTGCGTTTGCGCGTCATTTCGACCAAACCCAGGGCGGTGAAGCCATTCACCGACATCCGCGTATGGTCCTTGGCGAGGGCTTTCTGCAGCTCTGCCAGGACTTCCCGCCGATGGTCCTCGTTTTCCATGTCGATGAAGTCGAGGATGATGATCCCGCCCAGGTTGCGCAGCCGGAGCTGGCGGGCAATGGCCTGAGCGGCTTCCAGGTTGGTCTTGAAGATTGTGTCGTCGAAGTTCCGCGAGCCGACGAAGCCACCGGTGTTCACGTCGATGGTGGTCATCGCCTCGGTTTGGTCGATGATCAGGTAGCCGCCGGATTTGAGATCCACGCGCCGCGCCAGGGCACGCTGAATTTCTTCCTCCACGGGGTAAAGGTCGAACAAGGGGCGCTCACCGGTGTAGTGCTCCAGCAGAGGCACTACTTTGGGCGTGTAGTCCCGGGCGAAAGCCAGCAGCTTGTGGAAGTTCTCCCGGGAATCCACAAGGATGCGCACCGTGTCCGCTGTCACCAGATCCCGCAGCACGCGCAAGCCCAGGGTGAGGTCCTGGTAAAGCAAGGCCGGGGGCTTTGCCGTCTTGGCCGCGTTCTGAACCTCGCTCCAGAGTTTGCGCAGGTAGCCGATATCCGCCGCCAGTTCGTCATTCGTGGCGGTTTCCGCCATGGTGCGGACTATGAATCCCCCCGGATCGTCCGCGGCCACCAGCGCCTGCAATTTCGCCCGTAGCGCTTCCCGGTCCTGTTCGTTCTCGATGCGCTGGGAGATCCCGATATGTTTTTCCTGAGGCAGATACACCAGCAACCGCCCGGCGATGCTGATCTGGGTAGAGAGCCTGGCGCCCTTGGTGCCGATGGGATCCTTCAGCACCTGAACCACGAGATTCTGGCCTTCGGACAGCAAGCGTTCGATGGGGCGCGGCGGATCAGTGGCGTGCCTCGCCTCCCAGAGATCCGCGATGTGCAGGAACGCCGTACGTTCCAGGCCGATGTCGATGAATGCGGATTGCATTCCCGGCAGCACCCGCACCACGCGCCCGATGTACACATTGCCCACCAAGCCCCTGCTGGCCGTACGTTCCACGTGCAATTCCTGCACCACGCCCTGCTGGATCAGGGCAACGCGGGTTTCCTGCGGCGTGATATTGATAAGGAACTCGTCGGACATCGCAGGCGGTCTAGGGCGGATGGCTACACAGGGTAACCGATGTTGCGCAGCAGCAGACCGGTCTCGAACAAGGGCAGCCCCATGATTCCCGAGTACGAGCCGTGGATCTCCTCGATGAACAGCGCCGCCCGGCCTTGCACGCCGTAGGCGCCTGCCTTGTCCATCGGTTCGCCGGTTGCCACGTAGCGCCGGATTTCGCGCTCGTCCATGTTTCGAAAACGCACCTGGTTCTCGTTGAGCGAATCGATGATGCGATCACCGTCGCACACGGCAACGGCCGTGAGCACCCGATGCCGACGACCGGAAAGACGTTTCAGGATTCGCACGGCGTCCTCGGTATCGGTCGGTTTGCCAATGATTTCGCCGTCGACGTCCAGCGTCGTGTCGGCCGCCAGGACTGCGTAAGGCATCAAGCGGCGCGCGAGCACGCGCTGTGAAGCCGCTTGCGCTTTGGCGCGGGCGACGCGCAGCACATAGTCAGCGGTTGCTTCGCCGCGGTGGGGGGTTTCGTCCACGTCGTGGTCGGTTCGATCCCCCGTGCGGAAGAGCAGGGTCTCAAAGCTGACGCGGATTTGCTGTAGGAGTTCGCGCCGGCGCGGGCTACGGGAGGCAAGGTAGATGCGAGGTTCCAGCATGACGTCGATCAGGCCCGATGGTAGGGGTGGTTCTTGAGGATGCTCAGGGCGCGGTAAAGCGCCTCTGCGAGGAGCACGCGCACCAGAGCATGGGGCAAAGTGAGGCTGGACAAGCGTAGCGACTCGTCGGCATCCGCCTTGATTTCCGGCGCCAAGCCGTCCGGACCACCGATCACCAACGCCACGTCCTGGCCCCCGGCAAGCCAGGCGCGCAGGCGCTCCGCCAGCCCCATTGTCGTGACGTCATGGCCTTTCTCGTCCAGAACGACTAGGCGGCTGTGTGGCGGCAGGGCGTTGCGGATGCGCAAGGCTTCGGCGGCTAGCAACGCCGGGACCGGTTTTCCCGAACTGCGGGGTTCGGGGCGGATTTCGGTGAGGGATAAAAGGGCCTCTCGCGGCATTCGCTTTTCGAAGTCGGCGAATGCGGCATCCGCCCAACCGGGCATGCGCGTCCCGACGGCGACGACCGCCAGCTTCATAGAAAGAGTCAGATCGAGCCGAGCGATGTGCCGGCGCCGACGGCTTGGCGTGGTGCGCTCATCGGGGCGATCGACCAGAGTTCTTCGAGTTTGTAGTAGCTGCGTACCGCGGGCTGCATGATATGAACCACGATGTCGCCCAGGTCCACCAGGACCCAGTCGCCGGTCTCCTCACCTTCCACCCCGATCACGTCTCCTCCCGCTTCAGCGACGCGGTCCTGAAGGTGGCGCGCCAGCGCCTTGGTCTGGCGCCCGGAATCGGCGCTGGCAACGACGATGCTGTCGAAGAGGGATGTGAGCAGGGTGGTGTCGATGACTTCGATGTCGTGGGCCTTGATGTCCTCAAGGGCGTTGACCACGATTTGCTGCAGCATTCTGACGTCCATGCGTCTCCGGGGTGGAAGAATACAAGCGGTTGCGGGCAATATAATCGAGAACCTGATCGGGGAGCAAATAGCGGGCGCTCATACCGTGGGCAAGGCGACGGCGGATATCCGTGGCCGAGATCGCCAGCGGCGTCATGTCAAATTGCACTATCGCCCCCGCCGGCGAGCCGGCCAGCGCCGAAGCATCCACCAGCTTTCGTGCCGCGAATTCAGATGCCAATTCTGGGGCAAGAGATTCGGTGTCCAGGGGGTAGCCGGGGCGTCCCGCAAGCGCAATGTGGGCGAGTTGGAGAAGGTCGTGCCAACGGTGCCAACTGTGCAGCCCGCGGAAAGCATCGAGGCCGAGGACGAGAACCAGCGGCCGCGCGGGGCCGAGCGCCTTGCGCTGGCGAACCAGGGTGTCCACGGTGTAGCTCAGGCCCTGGCTGTCCGCCTCCGCTTCGTCCACCAGGAAAGCCGGGTTGCCGGCAACGGCAAGACGCACCATTTCGAGCCGCTCCCGCGCGCTGGCAAGAGGTGTGCTTCGGTGTGGCGGTGCTCCCGCGGGAACCCATCGCACCTGCATCAAGCCCAAGTGGTCGCGCGCTTCTTCCGCCAAGCGCAGATGGCCGAAATGCACCGGATCGAAAGTGCCACCCAACAGGCCAACCGGTGGCAACCTAGGTTGCGCGGTCATTCTCGACCGAAGGAGCGAACACCTCCCGATAACTCACGTAGATGCTGGCAAAAAGGGTGGGCATGAGCACGAACGCAAGGAACATCAGCGCCGCGAGCATGCTGACGGTCGCCATGGCTCCGGACCCATTGCCCAACAGCCCAAAGACGCTCGGCACCAGAGACGAAACCAGCACGGCGGATGCGCCATAAACGGCAAAAGCGATCCAGTTGCGCAGGACCGCGACCGCACTGAAGAACACCGCCTTGATTGCCCCGATGTCGTGCCAGGCGACGAGCATCGGCGCGAACCAGAACGTCAGGATAAGCGGGACCGTCAGACCGAGGGCGGCGAACAGAAAAGGGGGCAGCGCTTCGCCGTCGGGCGGTCGCTCGCCTTTCGTGGCGGCGACGCCGAGAACCTCATTCAGCGAGGCGCCAAAACCCAGTACGAGGACCAGCGCGATCAGTATCTCGCCCAGCAGGTAAAGCGCTCCCAACCTGAGCAGGTTGGGCAGGTTACGCTTGAAGCCGGACCACACGATGTCCATTGCCACCGGAGTGCTGCGGTCGATGGACCGGCAACCGTTCATGACCGTAACCGACAACGCCTGCAACACGATATTGGCGGCAAGGGATCCCACATACGGAACCAGGAAAACGAGGAGAAACAGCAGCCAGTAGTTAAGCGCCAGCAGAATAAGCAGCGAGGGGTTCCGGCGGTAGAGCCGGAACCCCTCGGCTATCCAGCGCCAACCGCTGGCTGCGGGTAGCCGCAGTGCCTGCATTACGGGTCTGCGCGCATCGGAGAAACCCTCATGAGCGCTCGAAAATGTCCATGTAGGCAGCGTAGATCGATCCGGCGGCCACGGGCAGCAGCAGAATGAAACCCAGGCCGAACGGCAGCGCCGCGACGATGAATGCCACGAAGAGCAGAAAGCCGTAGATCAGGAAAGGCACCACGTTCTTGACGCAGGCGTTGAAACTGGCCTTGGCCGCATCCAGTGGCGCTAGACCGCGGAACACGACCAGCGCCGGGGCAAACCAGAGCGCCATGGCCAGCGGAACGGAAAGGATGAGAACCAGCAGCATGGCCAACAAGAAACCGCCCATTGCCATGCCCATGCCCGCGCCGTCGCCGATTGCCGCGCCCGTGGCCGCCGATCCACCGATCACGCCGAAGGAAATGACACCAATCACCACGCTCGCCACCAGGGCCAGTACGCCGAGCAGGATCAGACTGCCCGTCTGGCGCTGAAAACCGGCAAAGAGCTGCTCCACCTTCAGTTCCTCTCCCTGCTCGAGCGCACGACAGCCGACGAGCAGGCCGGCGCCGAAAGCGGGGGCGAGCAGGTTGGCCGCGAGTTGCCCAACCACGGGCAAGAAATTCAGAATGACGAAAATCACAACCATAATCGCCGAAATGGCGATCCATACGCCGGGATTCTTGACGAAAATCTGCCAGCCTTCCTTGAACCATTCGATGCCTTGACCCGGTTCAACGGCACGGCACGCGCCGCCGCTGGACCCGGAGGATGATTTGTCGGGCACTTGATAGGAGTTCTGCTCGTTCATCGAAGTTGTCCTATGCGGTTAAGCTGCAATGGAGCAG
>JBAWHH010000271.1:0-3343 GCA_049593715.1 Rhodocyclaceae bacterium | reverse complement strand
GTCAACCTGGGCACCGGGCAGGGCTACAGCGTGCTCGACATGGTGCGGGCGTTTCAGGAGGCTTCGTCCCGTCCCGTCCCCTACGAAATCAAACCGCGCCGGCCGGGGGACGTCGCCGCCTGTTATGCGGATCCGGCCCTGGCGGCGGATCTGCTCGGCTGGCGTGCCACGCGCGGCCTGGAGCAGATGTGTGCCGATGCATGGCGCTGGCAGAGCGGCAATCCCCGCGGTTTCGAGTCCTAGCGCCGAGGTGACGATGTCCGTCCTCGAAATCGCGTTATCTATCTGTGGATGCCGGGCATTGGAAAGGCTTGACGTAGTTTAGAATCGGCGCTGCAACCGTCCTGCCGGAAGGTCATGTTCAGCCCAAAAATAGTCCAACAAAACAGGTGGGCCGATCGCATGTTGATCGAGCGGGTCATGCTTCTCTATCGCCAGGCGCCGGCCAGTTTCGTTTTCAATCTCGTGGCGATCACGATCGTTGCCGCGTCGGCTCAATTGCTCAACCAGTCCCCACTGGTGGGCAAATGGCTGGCCGCCGCGGCCGCCTTGTCCGCATTCCGTCTGTGGTTGATCCGAGTTCGTCCCCGGAAGATGCAGTCGGCGGCCGAAGCGCGCCGATGGGCGTTTTGGTTCGGGATCAGCGCGTTCGGGTTCGGACTACTCTACGCGGGGGCGGGCATCTGGCTGGTGCCGCCGGACGACAGCGTGGCGCATATCGCCATGATCACCGTCGGTGCCACCCTGCCGGGCCTTTCGTTGAATACCCTCGCCGGCTACCGCCCGGTCGTGCTGGCCTTTGTGGTGCCGCTGCTCCTGGGCTACGGCATGGTCGCGCTATCGAGCGAACACGCGCTGGTGACGTGGCTGGGCACGGGTGCGCTCATCTACCTGGCCATGTTGTGGATCATCAGCGCCAACGCGGATCGCGAGTTTCGGCTCAGCCTCCAGCGGCGGTTCGAAATCGATGCGCTGAATGCCGAACTGTCGATTTCCCGGGCGGTCGCGGAGGACGCGGCACACAGGCTGGCGCTGCAGAGCCGCGAGCTCGAGGAGCGCGTGCGGGATCGTACCGCGGCGTTGACGACGGCGCTGCGGGAGCTGGAGTCCTTCAGCTATTCCGTCTCCCATGATTTGCGTGCTCCGCTGCGGGCGATCAACGGGTTTTCCCATCTGCTCCAGGAAGACTGTGGGGATCGGATCGGTCCTCAGGAGCGGGAGTACCTGGGGCGTATCCGGACGGCGACCGAACGCATGGGCGACCTGATCGACGAGTTGCTGGACCTCGCGCGCCTGACCCGGTCAGACCCCCAGATCGCCGTCGCGGATCTCAGCGGGCTGGCTCGCTCCGTGGCGGAAGAGTGTGCGTCGAACGCATCGGGGAGCAGCGTGGACGTTTGCATCCAAGACGGGCTGCGTGCCATGGCCGATCCGCTACTCATGCGGGTCGTGCTGCAGAATCTGTTCATGAACGCGTGGAAGTTCACCGCCGGGCGGGATCACCCCCGGGTCGAGTTCGGCACGCACCCGGGCGGAGGCCAGACGGTCTATTTTGTGCGGGACAACGGCGTTGGTTTCGACATGGCCTACGCCGACAAGTTGTTCAAGCCTTTTCAGCGTCTGCACGATGCCCGGGTTTTTGCCGGCAGCGGCATCGGCTTGGCGAGCGTGGCCCGGATCATCCTGCGCCACGGCGGGCGGGTGTGGGCGGAATCCGCCGTCGATGCGGGCACCACGATCTTCTTCACCCTGGCGGCGGAAGCGGCGCCGCCAGGGCTCGCCTCGATCAGTCCGGATGCACAAGTGGCGGCCGCGGGTTGATCACCCGGCCGGAAGCCCATTCTGCAGCCCATTGGTCGGGGCTCACTGGTGCTTGCCGACGTAGGTGATGCGATAGATGGCTCCGGCGCTGTCGTCGGAAACGAGCAGCGAACCGTCGGGAAGCATTTGCACGTCCGCCGGGCGGCCCCAGGCCGATTCGCCCTGCAGCCAGCCTTGCGCAAAAGGCTCTGCTGCCATAGCTTTGTCCCCTTCCAGACGCACTGCCACAACCCGATAGCCGGTCTTCTTCGATCGGTTCCAGGACCCGTGTTCGGCGATGAAAATCCGGCCGCGGTACTGGGCGGGAAACATCGTGCCGGTGTAGAAGCGCATGCCCAGCGGCGCCACGTGGGGGCCGAGGTTCAGTGCCGGCGGGGTGACATCGCTGCAAGGCCGCTTGCGGCCGAATTCCGGGTCGGCTATGGTTCCGCCGTGGCAGTAGGGGTAGCCGAAATCCATGCCGGCACGGCGGGCGTGGTTCAGTTCGCAGGGCGGCGCGTCGTCGCCCATCCAGTCCCGTCCGTTGTCGGTGAACCACAACTCGCCGGTCTGGGGATGCCAGTCGAAACCGACCGAATTGCGCACGCCCCGGGCAAAGACCTCCCATTGGCTGCCGTCCGGGTTCATACGCAGAATGTTGGCGTAGCGCTCGGGGTCGGGCTCGCAGATGTTGCAGGGCGCCCCCACGGGCACGTAAAGCTTGCCGTCGGGCCCGAAGGCGATGAACTTCCAGCCGTGATGGGTTTCCGTCGGCAACTTATCGGTCACCACCACGGGCGGGGGTGGGTCGGCCAGGCGTGCCTCGATACCGTCCAGCCGCAGGATGCGATTCACCGCCGAAACGTACAGTGACCCATTGCGGAACGCGACGCCCACCGGCATGTTCAGCCCGGAGGCGACGACGAACTGGCGACCCGCCCGCATCGCCCCGTCGAATTTCACCGCCACCACGCGGCCAGTGCCCCGGGACCCGACAAACAGCGTCCGCTCCGCGCCCAGCGCCATGGCCCGGGCGTTCTCCACCCGCGCCCAGACTTCAATGCGGAATCCGGGAGGCAGCTTGATGTCGTCCACCGGCAGGTTCTTGGCGCATGCGCTCAATCCGAGGAAGGGTAGCGCGGCCAGGATCAGAACGCGGTACAGGCGCATGGCGGTTGCTCCATGGTGGGTTTCGTCAAGGATAGGTTTCCGCGCGCGGCCCTGCAATCGACCCCTTTCGGATCCGGCCACCGTTTACCGCCGTGCCAGCCAATTCGGCCTGGACACCGCCGGGGCTTGGGAGACTGCCGCCATGCGGGACGAACGGACCGACGAAATGCTCATGCTCGCTTATCGCGACGGCGATGCCGCGTCCTTCGAGGCGCTGTTCCAGCGCTACCGGGCCCGGCTTTACCGCTATCTGCTTCACCAGTGCAGCCATCCGGCAACGGCGGAAGAGCTGTATCAAGACGTGTGGATGCGCGTCGTCAAGGCGCGGCGAGACTACGAAGTGACGGCGAAGTTCTCCACCTGGCTGTTCCGC
>JBAWHH010000270.1:0-1951 GCA_049593715.1 Rhodocyclaceae bacterium | reverse complement strand
CGGTCCGACAGCGGCTTGAGATTGATGAGCATGCGCCCGCTGTTGAGCGTGGCGTTGGTTCCGTCCACGCCGATGAAAGACGACAGGCTTTCCACCGCGGGATCTTCCAGCACGGCGCGGGCCAGTTGGCGCTGGCGCTGGGCCATGGCCGTGAAAGAGATGGACTGGGGCGCTTCGGAAATGGCCTGGATGGCGCCGGTGTCCTGCACCGGGAAAAAGCCCTTCGGAATCCAGACGTAGAGCAGCACCGTCAGCGCCAGCGTGCCCACCGCCACCAGCAGCGTCGCCCGCTGGCGCGCCAGCACCCATTCCAGCATCACGCCGTAGCGGGCGATCACGCGATCAAAAAAGCGCGCGCTGGCGCGGGCGAAGCGGCTTTCCTTCCGCTCACTCGGCGGGCGCAGCAGCCGGGAGCACATCATCGGCGTCAGCGTGAGGGAAACGGCGGCGGAAATCAGGATCGCCACCGCCAGCGTGACGGCGAATTCGCGGAACAGCCGCCCCACCACGTCGCCCATGAACAGCAGCGGGATCAGCACCGCGATCAGCGAGACGGTGAGCGAGATGATGGTAAAGCCGATCTGCTCCGCGCCCTTCAGCGCCGCTTTCATGGCCGACTCGCCGCGCTCGATGTAGCGCGAGATGTTCTCGATCACCACGATGGCGTCGTCCACCACGAAACCGCTGGCGATGGTCAGCGCCATCAGGGTGAGATTGTTGATGCTGAAGCCCAGCAGGTACATCACCGCGAACGTCCCCACCAGGGAGAGCGGCACCGCCACGCTGGGGATGATGGTGGCCGCCGCGCTGCGCAGGAACACGAAAATCACCGCCACCACCAGCACCACCGCCAGAATCAGTTCGAACTGCACGTCCGCCACCGAGGCGCGGATAGTCACCGTGCGGTCGGTGATCAGCCGCACTTCCGCCGCGGCCGGCAGCGAGGCGCGCAACTGGGGCAGCAGCCGCTTCACCCGGTCCGCCACCTCGATCACGTTGGCGCCGGGCTGGCGTTGCACGTTCACGATCACCGCCGCCGTATCGTTCGACCAAGCCGCCAGCCGCACGTTTTCCGCGTCTTCCACCACGTCGGCCACGTCTCCCAGCCGCACCGGCGCGCCGTTGCGGAAGCTGATCACCAGCTCGCGGTACTGCTCGGGGGACTTGAGCTGGTCGTTGGCGTCGATGGTGGACGCCCGGGTCGGCCCGTCGAAGCTGCCCTTGGGCTGATTGACGTTGGCGTTGGCGATGGCCGTGCGCACATCCTCCAGGCTCAGCCCGTAGGCCGCCAGGGCCTTGGGGTTCACCCGCGTGCGCACCGCCGGCCGCTGCCCGCCGGCCAGGCTCACCAGCCCCACCCCCGGCACCTGAGAAATTTTCTGCGCCAGCCGCGTATCCACCACATCCTGCAGTCGCGGCAGCGGCATCGTGCCCGCCGTCACCGCCAGGGTCAGGATCGGCGTGTCGGCGGGATTGACCTTGCTGTAGATCGGCGGCGCCGGCAGGTCGGACGGCAGCAGGTTGCCCGCCGCGTTGATCGCCGCCTGCACCGTCTGCTCCGCCACGTCCAGGGTCAGATCGAGGCTGAACTGCAGTGTGATGACCGAGGCGCCCCCCGAACTGGTGGACGACATCTGCCGCAGCCCCGGCATCTGGCCGAACTGCCGCTCCAGCGGCGCAGTGATGGACGACGTCATCACATCCGGGCTGGCCCCGGGATAGAGCGTGACCACCTGGATCGTCGGGTAATCCACCTCCGGCAGCGCCGACAGCGGCAGCATCCGGTAAGCGATCAGCCCGGCGAGCAAGACCGCGACCATCAAGAGCGAGGTCGCGACCGGGCGGTTAATGAAGGGGCGGGAGGGGTTCATTGCGCCAGATCAATCCGCCGAAACCGAACGAACCAGCCGCCCGATCGACACGTGTGCACGGCCCCGTGTCGATGCTTCCT
>JBAWHH010000269.1:0-8428 GCA_049593715.1 Rhodocyclaceae bacterium | reverse complement strand
GTGCCGAAGGCCGGGTCCACGTAGCTGTCGGCGATGATGGGGATGGTGCGGCCGGTCAGCGGCAGGCGCACCTGCTGGCCGATCAGGTGGCGATAGCGCTCATCGTCTGGATGGACTGCTACGGCCGTGTCGCCGAGCATGGTTTCCGGGCGGGTGGTGGCGACCACCAAGTGGCCTTCGCCTTCCGCCAGGGGATAACGCAGGTGCCACAGGAAACCGTCTTCCTCTTCGCTTTCCACTTCCAGGTCAGAAACCGCCGTGAGCAGTTTCGGGTCCCAGTTCACCAGCCGCTTGCCGCGGTAGATCAGGCCTTCCTCGTAGAGCCGGACGAAGGTTTCGGTGACCGCCTTGGACAGGCCTTCGTCCATGGTGAAGCGCTCCCGCGTCCAGTCGCAGGAGGTGCCCAGGCGCCGCATCTGCTGCGTGATGGTGCCGCCGGAATACTCTTTCCACTGCCACACCCGCTCCAGGAACTTCTCCCGGCCCAGGTCGTGGCGCGATACACCTTTGCCCTCCAACTGACGTTCCACCACGATCTGGGTGGCGATGCCGGCGTGGTCCGTTCCCGGCTGCCACAGGGTGTTGTGGCCCCGCATGCGGTAGTAGCGGGTGAGGGCGTCCATGAGCGTCTGGTTGAAGCCGTGCCCCATGTGCAGGGTGCCGGTGACGTTGGGCGGCGGCAGCAGGATGCAGAAGGACTCTTCCTGAGGCTTGGCAGTGTCCAGCCCGGCGGCGAAATAGCCGGCGTTTTCCCAGTGGGCGTACCAGCGACGTTCAATTTCCGCCGGCTCGAAACTCTTCGTCAGTTCCATCAGAATGGGGTGCGATCAAAACCTTGAATTATAGCGAAGGGCCCGGCGCGGACCGCCGCCCGAAATAGCCGTTGCCGGCTGGGAAAATGGCGCTAAGACGGGTCGTCGGACGCCAAGTCCTCGCCGCCGTTGGGGACCAGGATGCTGTCGATGCGGGGCAGAATCGACTGGTAAAGCTGCGCGGTAAGCTGGTTGGTAATCCGCGCGGAAAGGGTGTCGAGTTCTTTGGCGACGACCTGCGGCAGGTCCAGCGTCACCCAATCGTCCAGCGTGCGTGTGATGCGCGGCTGCTGGTACGAGGCCAGTTCCGCCAGCCGGGTGAGCATGGCGGCTTCAATTCGGGGCGCCAGGGCGGCTTCGAGGCGGGGCGGGAGTTCGGCCTCTAGGCGAGCGGGCAAGGCTTCTTCCACGGCGGCCGGCAATTCTGCCGCCAGGCGCCGTGGCAGCACTTCGGCGACGCGCGCCTCCAGGGCGGCTTCCACCCGTTGGGGCAGGATTTCAGACAGTCGCTCCGGCAGGGCTTCTTCGAGGGCCTGTTCCACCATGGCGGGCAGCACTTCCGCCGCGCGTTGGGCCAGCGCCCGCTCCAAGCGCAGGGGCAGAAGTTCCGCCAGTCGCCGCTCGACCTCGGCCTCCACTTCTCCGGGAAGAATCTCGTTCAGTCGCTGCTGGACGCGTTCTTCGACGAGGGCCGGGTCCGGCTCGGTCCCGGCTTTCTGCGGTGCCGGCCGGTTGGGGTCGACGACTTCGGTCAGCACCGGCAGGCCGTCGGCGGCCGTGCCGGCCGCCGCCTTGGGCCTGCCGGCGACGAAACTGCGCCGACGCGTGATGAATGCTTCCGCCTTGGTCAACAGATCGTCGGACTTCTCGCTCATGCCTGGCGGCTCGGGGCAGTGCGGGTCGCGAAGTCCTGCGCCGCCAGGGGATAGCCGCGGTCCCGGTAGTGCTTGTAGCGGCTGCGGGCGGGAAGCCGGTCGGCGTCGTCGTTGCTGACGATCTCGATCAGCCGATGGAAGCGGCCGAAACCCGCCGGCAAATCGCCGTCGAGGTTGATGAGCACGTCTTCGTGGCTGGTGTCGTCCAGCGACTGGCCGATGACAATGGGAGTTTGCGCCGCGAGGGCCGAGCCGGCGGCGCAGTGGGGCACGAAACCGATGGGCGGATGGGTCCATAGCAGCCGGTCGACCGCAGTGGCGATGCTTGAGTCGGGGGCGAAAATGAATACTCGCCGTCCTTCCCGGTAGAGTTCTCCTGCCAACTGGCTCGCCGCCACGAGCTTGTCGGCGGCACCATGGAAAAAATCGATCTGGGTCACAGCTTGCCGCAGCGTTCGAGCAGGTAATGGCTGAGTAGCGGTACCGGGCGCCCGGTGGCGCCTTTGTCTTTGCCGGATTTCCAGGCCGTGCCGGCGATGTCCAGGTGCGCCCAGGTGTAAGCCTTGGTGAAGCGGGCGAGGAAGCAGGCGGCGGTGATGGTGCCCGCCGGCCGGCCGCCGATGTTGCCCATGTCGGCGAAATTGCTCTTGAGCTGATCCTGGTAGTCGTCCCACAGCGGCAACTGCCAGGCGCGGTCGCCGGCCTGCTCCCCACATTCGATCAAGTCCTTCGCCAGGTCATCGTCGTTCGCCAGTACCCCCGTGGCCACATGGCCCAGCGCGATCACGCAGGCGCCGGTGAGGGTAGCGACGTCGATTACCGCGTCCGGCTCGAAGCGTTCGGCGTAGGTCAGGGCATCGCACAGGATCAGCCGGCCTTCGGCGTCGGTGTTGAGGATTTCGATGGTCTGGCCGGACATGGACGTGACCACGTCCCCCGGTCTGCTGGCGCCGCCGCCGGGCATGTTCTCGGTGGTGGGCACGATGGCGACGACGTTTAGTGGCAACTTCATGGTCGCCAGCGCTTTCATGGTGCCGAGGACGCTGGCGGCGCCGCACATGTCGAACTTCATCTCGTCCATCTCGGCGCCGGGCTTGAGCGAGATGCCGCCGCTGTCGAAAGTGATGCCTTTGCCGACGAGAACGACGGGTTTGGCGCCGCTCTTGCCGCCACGATAGTGCAGCACGATGAACTTGGGCGGTTGGTGGGAACCTTTTGCCACCGACAGCAAAGAGCCCATGCCCAGTTTTTCCATATCCTCCCGCTCGAGCACCTCGGCCTTGAGTTTGAACTGCTGTGCCAGTTCGAGGGCGCGCTCGGCGAGGTAGCTGGGCGTACAGATGTTGCCCGGCAGGTTGCCCAGTTCCTTGGCGAGGCGGACGCCCTCCGCGATGGCCTCGCCCTGGGCCAGGGCTCCTTCCGCGGGGGCGACGTCACTGCGGCGGGCTACTGTCAAGGTGAGTTTCCGCAGCGGGCGGCGGACTCCGTTATTCTTCGATTTGAGCTGGTCGAAACGGTACAGCGAGTCCAGCACCACCAGCGCGGCTTGGCGGATGCGCCAGGCGACGTCCCGCTTCTTGACCGGAATTTCGGTGAGGAACAAGGTTGCGTCGATGGCGCCGGTTTCGTTCAACGTACGGGTGGCTGCAGCGATGGCGTCGCGGTATTGTTTGTCGCGCACTTCCTTTTCTTTGCCGAGGCCGACGAGAAGCACGCGCTCGGCCAGTGTGTTGGGCACGTTGTGCAGCAACAGGGTGGAGCCGAGCCGGCCTTCCATGTCGCCACGGCGGATGATGTCCGCGATGTAGCCGGCCGACGCCTTGTCCAGGGTCTCCGCTGCCGCCGACAATTTGCGTGGTTCGAAAACGCCGACCACGACACAGGCTCCGCGCTGTTTTTCCGGACTACCGCTCTTTATGCTAAATTCCACCGCTGTTCCTTGGAAAAGTTAATGAAATCCGGTTGTTCCCCGATTATCTTCGGGATTTCTCCAGAAAGTCAAAGCGAATCCGGCGTGGAACATGGCGCTCCGCGGCGCGGAACCGAGCTGTTTTGGCCTTGCCGAGCCGGTACCGCATGATCTTCCGCCGCGCCGCCGTACGCGAGTTTGCCAACGTTGCAGCGGGCATCTTCGTGGCGCTTTTCGCCATCCTTGCGACGACCACCGCGATACGCCTGCTGGGCCAGGCGGCGGGGGGCAAGCTCGCGCCCGAGGCGGTGATGGCCCTGCTCGGGTTCGGCACGCTGAATTACCTGCCGATCGTGCTGTCGCTGACGTTGTTCATGGCGGTGTTGCTAACGATGTCCCGCATATACCGGGATTCGGAGATGGTGATCTGGTTTTCCGCCGGCCAATCGCTGGCGGCATGGACCGCGCCGGTGCTGGGTTTCGCTGCGCCGCTTATCCTGCTGATCGCCTTGCTGTCCGTTTTCCTTTCGCCGTGGGCGCAATCCCAAAGCGCGGCCTACCGCGAAGCGCTGAGCGGGCGGGAAGATGTGTCGCAGATCAAACCGGGCACCTTTCGCGAGTCGAGCAACGCGGAGAGGGTGTTTTTCGTCGAAGGGCTGACCGACGAAGCGACTTCGGTGAAGAACATTTTTGTCAGCTCGGCACAGCATGGCCGGGTCGGCGTGATCGTTTCCAAAGAGGGTTACCAGGAAATCCATCCCAATGGCGATCGTTTTGCCGTCCTTTTGAATGGGCGGCGCTACGAGGGTCTGCCGGGAACGGCCCAGTACCGCATGATGGAGTTCGAACGCTACTCAGTGCGCATCGAAACCAAGGAGTCCCGCAGAGTGGAGAAGTCCGCCAAAGGATTGCCCCTGGGATCCCTGGTCGCCGACCCGACAAATGCCAACCGCGCTGAACTGCTGTGGCGCATCGCCGTGCCGGTGCAGGCTTTCGTACTGGCTTTGCTCGCGGTGCCGTTGTCCTTCGTCAATCCCCGCGCCGGTCGCGGCAACAACCTGTTGCTGGCGATATTGACGTTCATGCTTTATGGCAATTTGATCAACGTTTCCCAGGCCTGGGTAGCCCAGGGCAGGCTCCCGTTTGCGGTCGGGCTGTGGGCAGCCCATCTGCTGATGTTCGTGCTGGCGCTGGCGCTTCTTCACCGCCGGATCGCGGTGCGCGCCTGGCTTCCGTGGCGGTCATGAGCGTTCAACTGCGTTATCTCGCGCGGGAAATTTATGGCGCGACGGCTCTGGTGCTGTTCGCGTTCCTGGCGCTGTTCGCATTTTTCGATTTGGTCGCGGAGTTGGGCGATTTGGGCAAAGGCGGGTATCGCCTGCATCAGGCTGTCGCTTACGTGCTGCTCACGTTGCCCGGGCGGGTTTACGAACTGTTTCCCATCGCTGTGCTGATCGGCACGTTGTTTGCGTTGACGACCATGGCGCGCCATTCCGAGATCACCGTGTTGCGAGCTTCGGGGCTGTCTACGGGGCGGCTGATCGGCACTCTTTGCCTAATCGGCGCCTCGTTCGTCGTGCTGACATTTCTGGTGGGCGAGTATGCTGCGCCGCCCGCCGAGCGCGCGGCGCAACGCTTGCGCCTTGAGGCAACCAGTTCCCTTGTGGGGAAGGAATTTCGCTCCGGGATGTGGCTCAAGGACGACACGACGTTTGTGAACGTGCGCAGCGTGCTGCCTGACGGCCGCCTCAAGGGCATCTGGATCTACCGCTTTGACGCCGCCTATCGCCTGCTTTCCATTCGCCAGGCGGAGGAGGGGCAGTTCGCGCCGCCGGACAGTTGGCGGCTGACCGGCGTCGTCGAGACGCGTTTCACGACGGACCGGGCGGAGGTGGAGCGCCTGGATCAGATGCACTGGCAATCGGCCTTGAACCCCGAGATCCTGGCGGTGTTGATGGTGGTGCCCGAACGCATGACCATTGGCAATCTCTACCGCTACATCGAGCATTTGGCGGACAACCGTCAGCGCACCGAACGGTACGAGATCGCCTTGTGGAAGAAGGTGGTGTATCCGATCGCAGCCATCGTGATGATGGTGCTGGCACTGCCCTTTGCGCTGCGTCAGCACCGTTTCGGCGGGGTCAGCGTGCGCATCTTTGCCGGGGTGATGATCGGCATCGGATTTCACATGCTCAACGGCCTGTCTTCCAGCCTGGGCATCATCAACAACTGGCCACCGCCCCTGGCGGCATTCGCCCCCAGTGCCTTGTTCCTGGTTGCCGCTGGCCTGATGCTGTGGGTGGTAGAACGGCGCTAGCGGTCGCGGGGCAGTTGCACAAGACGGGTACCCGCCAGCCGATCGTGGAGAAACTGCCGGTCGCGGTCAAAAAACGCCCACAGCAGGCCCGCGCCGTAGAAGCCAATTCCGGCACAGGCGAGGACATAGCGCAGTAGCGCTTGGCTCAGGGGCAGCCGTCCAGGACCCCTCAGACTCAACAGCTTGATGCGCCAAGTCTGCATGGCGAGAGTCTGGCCGTTTCTGCGCCACAACCACACGAAGTAGACTCCCAGCACGATGAATACGTGGGCAATGAGGAGTGGCCCCCGCGCCGCGACGTGATAAACGAGCCCGAGGGCGACGTGGGGCAGGAGGAAAGTCAGACTCAGTACGCCGATGAGGAGCAGCACCTCATACAACATGCTCGCCAGCCGACGCCGGATGGTGGGGGTGGTCAACACAGGGTTCGGATCGGCATTTGTCGCCGGGCCGGCCTGACTAGAGGCTGGACCTGTGTTAGTGGCTTGGAGACGGTGCTTTTTCTTCAATGGAAGGGGCTACGAGTGGTTTCGGTGCTGCCGACCCGCCTTTGACGGCGGCACCGTTAGCGGGGAGCACGGGATTGCTGGCGGCGGGCTGGCCAGGGAGAACGCTATCGGCTGGTCCGGCTTCCTTGGCGGGCCGGTTGGTGTCGGTGCCATGGCTGCCGGACTGGGGCAGACTGGCGGGAAGATTTTCACTGTCAGGCGGGAGCTTGCGTTCCTTTTCCGGCGGATTCACCTTTTCTTCCCATCTGTGTTTCAGGGCCTCACGCTGGTTGGGGGGGACGCTTTGCAGGCTCCGATAGCGCTCGCGCGCCTTGCGCCGCTGGTCAGGCGTCAATTCGGCCCATTCCCGCATCCGGGCCTGCACGCGCCGCTGCTCCTCGACTGACATGCGGGGATAGCCGTTTGCGATGCCCAGCCAGTTTTTCCGGCGGGCATCGGGCAGGCTGTCCCACTCCGACTGCAGTGGCGTGAGCACCTGTTTTTGCCTGGGAGTGAGCCCGCCCCAGTCTGGGGGGCGAATTTCCGGAAGGACCTCGGCCTGAGCGGCGCCGGCGACCGCCAGCGCAAAAGCTATTGCGGCGAAACGTCCTTCAGCCATGTGTCGAAACCGCGATCCAGGTAAGCAGTGATGGGAAGATCATCCGCGAGCAATGCGGTGTCGACGTCGACATTTTCATTGGCTTGCTCGAGTGCGTTCCAATACGAAACTCCCACCACTCCCACCGCCAGAACCGCCAGCGCGACCACGGAGCGAAAAGCCGGCCAGAAGGTATCGAGCGAGAACGGCCCATGCCCGATCAGACTCATGCTCCCAGCGCGCACGGGAAGCCGCGACAGCGCCTTTTCACGCGCATGATGCAGCTTGCGCGCGGTATCCCGATCCAGCGCCTGGGTGCCCAAATCGAGGTAATGCTTGACCTTGTAGGGAAACTGCAGTTCGTTCATAGCTCGATGTTTTTCGCCTTGAGCGCTGCCGCCAGTGCATGAGTTGCGCGCGAGCAGTGCGTTTTGACGCTGCCTTCGGAACAGCCCATTGCGGCGGCCGTTTCGGCAATGTCCATATCCTCCCAGTAACGCATCAGGAAGGCCTGGCGTTGACGCGCCGGCAGCTTGGCAATCTCGCTTTCAATGACCGTGACGAGTTGAGATTGTTCCAGTTGTCGCTGTGGGCAATTCGCCGCGCCATCGGTCGACTCCGCGAGGAGAGAGTCCAGGGGATCCGTGTCGTCGTCCTCGGCACTCGTGAAGGAAGAGAGCAGCGTGGTCCATAGGGAGCGGACTTTCTGGCGGCGGAAGAAGTCCCGCACCACATTCTGCAAGATGCGCTGGAACAGCATCGGCAGTTCTTCCAGGGGGCGGTCACCATACTTCTCCGCCAGTTTGAGCATGGCGTCCTGGACGGCGTCCAATGCGTTGTCGTCGTCACGCAGCGCGTACACCGCTTGCTTGTACGCGCGTCGTTCGACGCTGGCGAGGAACTCGGAGATTTCAGTACGCGAGGCCAGGGGGCTTTTGCCTGCCGGATGATCTTAAGGGTGGGTCGATGCCCCAGGGCAATGCCTTGACCAACTCAGGGCAAGACATTAAGGTTACGAGTCTTTCGAGCAGTTCTTATAAATTCTGGGTGCAGCGATGGTCTTGACTGGTGCGGAGATTGTAATCAGGTGCTTGCAGGAAGAAAAGGTCGAATATGTCTTCGGCTATCCTGGCGGGTCGGTGCTTTTCATATACGACGAGCTCTTCAAGCAAGACAAGGTTCGCCACGTGCTGGTACGCCATGAGCAGGGGGCCGTTCATGCCGCAGACGGTTATGCCCGCTGCACGGATAAGGTGGGCTGTGCGTTGGTGACCTCGGGCCCCGGGGTAACGAACGCCGTGACGGGGATCGCCACGGCTTACATGGATTCGATTCCACTGGTGGTCATTACTGGACAGGTGCCGACGGCTTACATCGGACAGGACGCCTTCCAGGAAGTGGATACGGTGGGTATCACCCGCCCCTGCGT
>JBAWHH010000268.1:0-3459 GCA_049593715.1 Rhodocyclaceae bacterium | reverse complement strand
CGCTGCTTGCTCGCCCGAAAGAGCGGAGTTCAGATACGCCGCCGCGACGCCGGACTCCTGCAGCGCGGCGACCTGGTCGTGCATGAGGGCGATCAGGGGCGAGACGACGATGCCCACGCCACGGCGCACCAGAGAGGGTATCTGGTAACACAGCGACTTGCCCCCACCCGTTGGCATGAGCACCAGGGCGTCGCCGCCGGCCACGACGTGGTCGATGATCTCCGCCTGCTGGCGGCGGAACTCCCCATAGCCGAACACGGACCACAGCACTTCCAGGGCGGATGGGGGCACCGTTGCTGTCCGAGGAGGTAGCGCTGCGGGTTCGCGGGTCAAGGGTTCCGGGTGAGGCATCGTGGAGCGTGAGGAAATTGGGGTGCGGTCGGTGGGAACGGCCGGTTCGTAAGGTTTAGCGGTTGGGCATCAGGGCGTCTGGTCGTTGGACGCGGTTCTCTGCACGACCTCGCCCTTTACCCGGTAGGACTTGCCGCGGAAGTAGGCGACGACGTGCTCCTGGCCGTTCATGATCTCGATGTCGTACACGCCGGTACGGCCCGAGCGGGCCCGCTCTTCGGCCACCGCGGTGAGGGTTTCGCCGGCGTGCGCGGGAGCGACGAAATCGATACTGCAGCTCGACGCCACGGTGTTGTGGTTGTAGCTGTTGCAGGCATAGGCGAACGCCGTATCGGCGAGGGTGAAAATCACCCCGCCATGGCAGATGTCATGGCTGTTGGTCATTTCCGGCCGGATCTTCAGATGCATGCGGGCGAAGCCAGGGCGGATCTCGTCGAGCTGGATGCCGACGGACTGGGCATTGCGGTCGCGGGCATAGAGTTCCCGGCCCACGGCTTCGGCAAGGGCCTGCGGGTCGTCAAGGAAGTCGGTCATTGGCAAGAGGGCTGGCTGGCGAGGGGGTTGACGCGGAATTCTACGTGCTTGCCCGACCCCGCGCTTGGACCCACCTGCCAATGCTTGCCTCGGCTCCGGCGGCCATGGGTTGGGTCTCGACTGGCATTCCGCCGCCGCCCGCCTTGGCGAAAAGGGGAGGCGGCGTGTTAGTATCCGCGGCAAAAAACAACTCGTTAGTCTGCCCCGACACAGTCCCGCTTATGCCCCTGGCTTCGCCCACTCCTGCCCGCAAGCGCATGCATTTGCGCACCATCGCCCTTGAGGGCTGGAAACGCGAGGACGGGTTGTGGGATGTCGAGGCGCGGCTGGTGGATGCCAAGGATCACGACTATCCGCTGGCAACGGGATTGCGTCCAAAAGGCGCCGCGGTACATGATCTTTGGGTGCGCGTGACGATTGACCGGGAGATGACCATCGTCGATGCTGAGGCGGTCAGCGACGCCGTGCCTTACCCGGGCGGCTGCGAGCCCATCACTCCGGCGTACCGTCAGATCATCGGGCTCAATCTGGCGCGCGGCTTCCGCCGCACCGTCGGCGAAATGTTCGGCGGCGTGCGGGGGTGTTCCCATCTGACGGAGCTGTTGCTCAGCTTGCCCACGGCGGCGATCCAGACTTTCGCCAGCGAGGTACACGAGACCGACGATCGGCGCGGCAAACCGTTCCAACTGGATCGGTGCCACGCCCTGGAAACCAATACGGAAACGGTCCGCCGCTACTACCCCCGCTGGTTCAGAAGCACGAAGACCGGCTGAACCAGCCGGCCACAAACCTGTTCTACACAATCGCGAGGAACACGCATGAAGATACATGAGTATCAGGCGAAGGAAATTCTGCGCAAGTTCGGCGTAGTTACGCCGCGCGGAATTCCCTGCTTCTCGGTCGCCGAGGCGGAGGAGGCGGCGCAGAAGCTGGGAGGGAAAGTCTGGGTGGTCAAGGCGCAGATCCATGCCGGCGGGCGAGGCAAGGGTGGCGGCGTGAAGGTGGCCAAATCCCTTGACGACGTGAAAGCTTTTGCCGGCCAAATTCTGGGCATGCAACTCAAGACCCACCAGACCGGGCCGGAGGGCCAAAAGGTGCGGCGTCTGCTGGTGGAAGAGGGCGCAGACATTAAGAATGAGCTCTACGTCGGCATGGTGGTGGATCGCGGTACCCAGCGCGTGGCGCTGATGGCCAGTTCGGAAGGCGGCATGGATATCGAGCAAGTCGCCGCCAAGACACCGGAGAAGATCCACAAGGTGTTCATCGATCCAGCGGTCGGCCTGACCGACGCCGAGGCCGATGACGCGGCGCGCAGGATCGGTGTGCCGGACGCATCGGTACCCCAGGCGCGGGTCGCGCTGCAGGGACTGTACAAGGCTTTCTGGGACTGTGATGCTTCCCTGGCCGAGATCAATCCGCTGGTTCTCACCGGCGATGGTCGCGTGATCGCCCTTGACGCGAAGATGAACTTCGACGACAACGCCTTGTTCCGCCACGAAGACATCGTCGCCATGCGCGATTTCGACGAGGAGGATCCGGACGAGATCGAGGCCTCCAAGTTCGATCTCTCTTACATTTCGCTGGACGGCAACATCGGTTGCATGGTGAATGGTGCCGGGCTTGCCATGGCGACCATGGACACCATTAAGCTGTTCGGTGCCGACCCGGCCAACTTCCTCGACGTCGGCGGCGGTGCGACGACCGAGAAAGTGACCGAAGCCTTCAAGATCATGCTGCACAACCCCAAGGTGAAGGCCATCCTGGTCAATATCTTCGGCGGCATCATGCGCTGCGACACGATCGCCACCGGCATCGTGGCGGCGGCCAAGGAAACGCATCTTTCCGTGCCGCTGATCGTGCGCATGAAGGGCACCAACGAGGAGATCGGCCGCCAGATTCTGGCCGATTCGGGTTTGCCGATCATCTCCGCCGGCAACATGTCGGAGGCAGCGGAGCAGGCGGTCAAAGCGGCGCAGGGGAATTAATCATGTCGATCCTAATCAACAAAGATTCCAGAGTCCTCACCCAGGGCATTACCGGCAAGACCGGCCAGTTCCATACGCGCATGTGCCGCGATTACGCGAACGGGAAGAACTGCTTCGTTGCCGGCGTCAATCCTAAAAAAGCCGGCGAGGACTTCGAAGGTATTCCGATCTTCGGCAACGTCCGCGATGCGAAGGAGAAGACGGGCGCTAACGTATCGGTGATCTACGTACCCCCGCCCTTCGCCGCCGCCGCGATTTTGGAAGCGGTGGAGGCTGACCTCGACGTGGTGATCTGCATCACCGAGGGCGTCCCGGTGCGCGATATGGTTGAAGTGCGAAACCGCATGAAGGCGCAGAACCGCAAGACGATCCTGGTCGGCCCCAACTGTCCGGGCGTGATCACGCCGGACGAGATCAAGATCGGCATCATGCCCGGCCATATCCACAAGAAAGGGCGCATCGGCGTCGTGTCGCGTTCCGGTACGTTGACCTACGAAGCGGTGGGGCAACTGACCGAAATCGGGCTGGGTCAGTCGAGCGCGGTCGGCACCGGCGGTGATCCGGTCAACGGCATGAAGCACATCGACAT
>JBAWHH010000267.1:0-3634 GCA_049593715.1 Rhodocyclaceae bacterium | reverse complement strand
GGACTATCTGCTGCTCGCCGTGCGCACGGGTGACGGCTGGGAATTCAACCCCTCACCGGATTTCGAGCTGCACCCGGGACAAAAACTGGTCGCCATGACCACCCCCTTGGGGCGCATGCGTATCGAGGCATCCCTCGCGGTGGATGAGTGAGAAACCGTCCCGTTGATTCGATTGATCTGCAACCCATGACCAAACCAAGCGCAGTACGCGTCGTCAAATGCCCCACTTGTGGCAAGCCAGTGCCTTGGCTGCCGGAAAACAAATGGCGCCCATTCTGCTCCGAGCGCTGCCGCACCATCGACCTCGGCGCATGGGCGAACGAAGCCTATCGGGTGCCCGTTTCCGAACCATCCGGGGCGGACGGGGACGATCCTGTTCAAGACTCGTCCGCCGCATCCTGAGCGCCTGCCGCCCAGGCGCCCCGAATGGCAGCGATGCCGTGGGCACCGTGAGACCACGCCCGTTCCAGATCCGCGCGGGTCAGCCCGCCGATGGCGAACACCGGCAGCGGGTAGCCCGCGATAAGCCGCGCGAAAGCCTCCCACCCCATGGCGGGGCTGCCCGGATGGCTGGCGGTGGGCTGGACGGGGCCGAGCACAACAAAATCCAGTTGCAGCCGCGCCGCGTGGGCCAGTTCGGCCGCCGTATGGCAGGAGGCGCCGACCAGCGGGAGCGCCGGCCGGCTGGGCGCGTCCATCAGCTGGCGAGCGGAAAGGTGGAGGCCATCCGCGCCGCTCTCTCGAACCAGATCTGCATCGCCATTGACCAGCAGAGTCGCGCAATGGCCCCGCGCGAGCGGCAGCAGGGCCCGGATCAGGCTGAGCCGCAACGGCGCGGACAGCCCCCCTTCACGCACCTGCACCAGCCTTAGCCCCTGGTCGAATGCCCGCCGCGCAAGCGCAATCTGACGCTCGACGCCGATTTCGGCGGCGTGGGTAACGCCGTAGAAATCCGGTAGCGCCAGCGCGCGCAACACCGGCGCGTTGGCGGGCAGCATCGGCGCCACGCTCTCCACACCGGGATGTTGCCAAGCCAGCGCAGCATGGATGTGGTCGCGGATCTCGCCCCGCCACGCCGGCACGCGGAAAAAGTGGAGCCGAACATGGGCATGCTCATAAACGTGCTCGCGGGTAATCCACGGGTAGGCATGCACTACCTCGATGCCCAGTTCCTCGTGCAGTTCCCGCGCGAGCGCGTCGCGAGCGGTCTCGCCCGCTTCCACCTTGCCGCCCGGGAACTCCCAGTAGCCGGGATAGAACGTATCAGCGGCGCGCTGGCCCAGCAGGAACGCACCGTCCGGGCGGGTGATGACCGCCGCTGCCACATCGACTTTTTTTCGCATCCGTCTCTTCGTGCAATAGCGGAAACCGATTCCGGGATTAGCCGCCCAGCCGCCCGGCCCAGTCCTTGGCGAACTGCCACGCCACGCGCCCGCTGCGCGAGCCGCGCATCAGCGCCCACTGCAGCGCCTCCTGCCTAGCTTCGCCGAGCCGCTCGGCGGGAACGCCGAAGTGGCCCAGCCAGTGATTCACGATCTCCAGGTACGCGTCCTGATCGAAGGGGTAAAAAGAAAGCCACAGCCCGAAACGCTCGGACAGCGAAATCTTCTCCTCCACCGCCTCGGCGGGGTGGATTTCCCCGTCCACATGCCGCGTATCGAGATTCTCGTCGTGGTATTCCGGCATCAGGTGGCGACGGTTGGAGGTGGCGTAGATGACCATGTTGTCCGGCACCGCCGCCACGGAACCGTCGAGGACACTTTTCAGCGCCTTGTACCCGGCTTCACCCGACTCAAACGACAAGTCATCGCAGAAAACGATGAAACGCTCCGGCCGCCCGGCGATCAGGTCCACGATGTCGGGCAGATCCACGAGATCGCTCTTGTCCACTTCGATCAGCCGCAGGCCGCGCTCGGCGTAGGCGTTGAGCAACGCCTTGACGAGGGAGGACTTGCCGGTCCCCCGCGCACCGGTGAGCAGGACGTTGTTGGCGGCGCGGCCGGCGATGAACTGGCGCGTGTTGGCGTCGAGGCGGTCCTTCTGGCTTTCCACGTCCCGTAGGTCGCCCAGGCCGATGCCGTGCAAATGGCGGATGGGCTGCAGGTAGCCGCGTCCGGCTGACTTGCGCCAGCGAAAGGCCCTGGCCGCGCCCCAGTCGGGCGTGGCTGGCGTTTGGGGGAGCAGCGCCTCGATGCGCGCCAGCAAGGCCTCGCCACGGGAGAGAAAGCGTTCCAGTTCTGACATCTGCGTCTTTTCGTACTCCAGGGGAGAAAAACGGGCAGCGGGTGGCGCCGCGCCGGCTCCCCGGCGGTTCGGGGATTGGCCCCTGCCGGACCGGTAACAGCGTAACGCTATACTCCGCCGCTTTGAAAAAGCGGCACTCTAGCGAATCCGATGACACTCCGCCAATTCGCCGGCATCACCGTTCGGGCCGCCGCGGTGATCGCGCTGCTCGGCGCCTGCGCCTCGCCCTCCTCGGAGAAGGCAGCCCCCTGCCCCGCTCCACCGCCCTGCCCCAAATGTCCCGGCACCGCCGCACCCATCGAGCCGGCCAGGCCATTGCAGCCCGCCCGCTGGGAGGATCTGCCTGCCTGGGGCGAGGATGATGCCGCTGCCGCGTTGGGCGCGTTTCTGGAATCCTGCAAACCGCTCGGCGCCAAGCCGGCCTGGGTCGGCGTTTGCGCCGAGGCAAAAACCCTGTCGTCGGCATCGAAGAACGCGGCGCGGCGTTTCTTCGAATCCCGGTTTGCGCCCTACGCAGTGGTCAATGCCGACGGTAGCCGCGAGGGGCTGATCACCGGTTACTACGAGCCCCTGCTCAAGGGGAGCCGGCGCCGCAGCGCGGCGTTTGCCCACCCCCTTCGCGGGGTGCCCGACGACCTTCTGACCATCGATTTGGGCGCGATCTATCCCGAACTCAAGGGCTACCGACTGCGCGGCCGCCTCGAAGGGCGCAAGGTGGTGCCCTATGCACCGCGCGCGCAGTTGGAACGTCCTGGGGACGGTATTCCGCCAAAAGCGCTGTTCTGGGTCGCCGATCCGGTAGATCTTTTTTTCCTCGAGGTACAGGGCTCGGGGCGGATCGAACTGGAGGACGGCAGCCGGGTTCGTGTCGGCTATGCCGATCAGAACGGCCATCCTTACAAGTCCATTGGTCGCTGGCTGGCGGACAACGCGGGGATCCCCCCCGAGCAGGTTTCGATGGAGGCAATCAGGGCCTGGATCAAGGCCAACCCCGCCCGCCGCGACGAATTGCTCGACAGCAACCCCAGCTTTGTTTTCTTCCGCGAGATGCCGGGTTCCCCTGGCGGTCCGATAGGGGCGCAGGGTGTTCCGCTTACCGCTGGCCGCAGCCTGGCGGTGGACAGCCGCACCATCCCCCTGGGGGCGCCGGTTTTCCTTGCCACTACCGAGCCCGCGGCCGCCAAGCCGCTCAACCGGCTGATGGTGGCCCAGGACACGGGCGGCGCCATCCGCGGCCAGGTACGGGCGGATTTCTTCTGGGGGTTCGGCTCCGCAGCGGGCAGCCTGGCGGGAAGCATGCGCCAGCAGGGCCGCATGTGGGTGCTGCTGCCACCCGAGGCGGCGCCCAAGTAGCCCCAGACATTGGCCCGGAGACCGAATCGATGCACCG
>JBAWHH010000266.1:0-3293 GCA_049593715.1 Rhodocyclaceae bacterium | reverse complement strand
CGCCTGGGCGCTCGATCCGCCGATGGGGGCTCGGACATCGAATGCGCACCGGCCGTCGAGCCCATGGGAAAGGAAAGGCGCCAACGACCCGCGAATCGCCAGGAGCACGGCCATACTCGCTAGGATGACCGCGGCCAGCGCGACGATCGACGGTCCTGCCGCGATGCGGGCGTCCAAGGGTCCCGCCGAAAATGCCGGGGAAGCGGAGGCGAAGATGCCGACACCGAGCAAGCCCATGGCTAATGTAGTAGCCAGCACGGGTCTGGTGCCGTCGTCCCCGCCACAAAGGGTCGACTGAAAGAGCACGTTCGCCAGCAGCGAGACCGTGCTCAGGGCAATGAGGGCATATCCGATCACCCAGGGCAGCCCCGGCGCCAAGGGAAACCTGCTACAAAACGCGAGCGCCAGTGCCGCGAAACAAAACCCGGCAGCGCCGACGAGATCCATGGGGGCCGCGGGCGTTCGCGGCAACAGCGGTGACTTGGCGACCAGCCACGCACCAATCGCGAGCGGCTGCCCGGTAAATTGCCCGTAGAGAACGACGACAGCGATAGTGCCCATAACGGTCGCCAGAACAAGGGCGGTCCCTCGCGCCCACATCGATTCCGCAACGCCGAACAGCAATGAGGCACCACCCAGCAAGACGCACAGCGCGGCCTCCGCCGGCATCGAGAAGACGTTCCAGGCGCTCACCCGCTCCCCCGCTGGCGGGGTTGCCATACCGGTCAATGCGGCAAGACCGAGGGCCAGGGTGATGATGCCCGCCGCCGCCGATAGACCTGCCGCTGGCCGCAACAGGCTCGCTGCGGGCTGCGGACGGCTCAATGCTGCTGAGGCCTTCACGGCGCATATCCTTGAATTTGTCGGGGTCGCTGGTAGCGCATTTGGTCAGTACCCCCTGACCTGGACCACAGAACGCCGTGGTTCGGTCGGTGTCCCGCCTGGGCAAGCCGAAACCTGCAGGCGGGCCGAGCCGCTCAGAACACTCCCATTTCAGCCCCCGCATCGAGGCGGACTCTGAGCTTCATCGCGTGGGCTAGTTGTGAACTGGCGATCATCTTGCCTCAGGGTGTTGTTCGTCCGCGGTCCGGAAGTTTGTGCGCTGGCAGAAGCATTGCCTTTTCGCTGCCAGGTGGGGCGATCGACACATTTGCGTCCGCCCCCTTCAGCCTATCTCCTTCCTTAGAACCTCAAGGCCTTGGCTTTGTTCAGAAAGCGAACGCCTGCGATCAACGAGGTCGAGCCGGCATCCTGGCGGTCGGTTTGCGTTTGGTGGGCAAAGTCCCGGTCTGGAACCCAGTGCCGCCCAGATCTGCGTGACGCGCAGAACCGCGCGACGCAGTCATCCCATATCGAGGTCGAGTTGGCGCAGGAGCAATTCGACCTGTCTTGCGGCGGCTTCGGTTTCCATCATTTCCAGGGGGCACGCCCCGCCGAACTCCCGGCGCGGCCGGCGCAGCCAGCGCATCGCCTTGTCCCGGTTGCGAAATGACTGGAGGGCCAGAGCAGTCAGCCGCGCGATGCGCAGATCCGCATCGGTCTGCGCCGGTGTCCCCAACCATTCGATTCGCTCCACCATGGCCGTTGCTGCCTTTGCTCTCCCACTTCGCGTGTCAGCGTCGCCCCTGGCGACGTTCGCTATGTCCCGCGCGGCACGCCAAGAAGAAGCTGCCGGCGAATCCGCCGTTTCGTTACGCCCCGCACCCACCTCCTCCGGCCGAACCACGTCACGGCGGTTTTTCAAGATACGTGAGCAGCGTCGCATAGAGTCCCTCGGCGGTCACGGGCTTGGGCACATGGTCATTCATCCCCGCATCCAGGCATGCCTGACGATCCTCCGTGAACGCGTTCGCCGTCATGGCGAGGATCGGTACGTTCGCCCCGTTGGGCAGCAGGCGGATCCAGCGGGTTGCCTCCAGACCGTCCATCCCCGGCATTTGTACGTCCATCAGGATCAGGTCGTAGGCTTCGCGCTCCACGATGGCGACCGCCTCGATGCCGTTTTCGGCAAGCGCGACGCTCAGGCCGGCTTCCTGAAGGAATTCCTGCGCCACCATACGGTTGACTTCCTCATCTTCGACCAATAGCACCCGCGCGCCGGAATGCGCGCGCCGCAGCGCCTGCTCGGCCGATTCCGCGCCTGAGCCCGGCTCCTCGGCGAGCATCTCGCCGCGAACTTTTCCCAGCCGGGCCGTGAGCCAAAAGGTACTGCCGCAGCCGGGGCGAGATTCCACCCCGACTTCGCCACCCATCAACCGCGCGAGGTGGCGAGTAATGGCCAGCCCCAGTCCCGTGCCGCCAAAGCGGCGCGTGGTGGTGCTGTCGGCCTGCTCGAAAGCGGTAAAGAGCCGCCCCTGCTGCTCCGCGCTCAGGCCGATACCCGTATCCTCGACGGCAAAGCGCACCCGCAGATCGTGCTCGCTCTCCTCGATCACCCGCGCCCGGAGGGTCAGCTCGCCCCGCTCGGTGAATTTCGCCGCGTTGCCGAGATAGTTCAGCAGCGCCTGCGTGAGGCGCGTGACATCGCCCTGAAGCTGAGCCGGCAACGCCTCGATGTCGATGTGCAGGGGCAATCCCTTGGCCTGCAGGCGCGGGGCAATGAGGACCCTGAGGTTCTCGCACATCGCTTGCACACTGAAGGTTCTGGTTTCCAGGGTGAGTTTCCCGGACTCGATGCGCGACAAGTCGAGAATGTTGTTGATGAGCGCCAGCAGATGCTCACCCGCGCCGGCGACTTTGGCTAACTTGTCCGCCTGGTAATCGCTCAATGAGCCGCGACGCTGCAGCAAGTTCGTCAGGCCGATGATGGCATTGAGCGGCGTGCGGATTTCGTGGCTCATGTTGGCGAGGAACGTCCCCTTGGCCAAACTCGCGGCCTGGGCCCGGTCGAGTGCTTCAGCCAGTTGGGCGGTTCGCTCCTGCACCAGCGCCTCGAGTTGATGGCGATGGCGGTCCAGTTCCTCCCCCACGCGCTTCTTCTCGGTAATGTCCTCTTTCACCGCCACGTAATGCGTGATGCGCCCGTCTGGCTCCCGGATCGGCGTGACGATCGCGAATTCGATGTATTCGCTGCCGTCCTTGCGCCGATTGATGAACTCACCTTTCCATGGCCGTCCCTGGGTGAGCGCTGCCCACAGATCCTCGTGGCGCTCTTTCGGCGTCCTGCCCGAATTCAGGACGCGCGGATTCTGACCGAGCACGTCCTCGCGGGCGTATCCGGTGACCTGGACAAACGCTTCGTTCACATACTCGATGTTGGCATCCATGTCGGTGATGACGATGCTCTCCGGGCT
>JBAWHH010000265.1:0-2309 GCA_049593715.1 Rhodocyclaceae bacterium | reverse complement strand
ATTTCGATGCGCCTTTGGACGATTTCAGGGAGTACATGTGACGGGGTTGCTGCTTGACACCCATGTTGCCCTTTGGGCCGTCTCGGTCCCGTCAAACTTGAGGCCCGACGTCGCCGCGCGCTTGGTGGGCGGGGAGTTTGCTGTTTACTTCAGCCTGGCTAGCGCATGGGAACTGGCAATCAAATCGAGCAGGGGAAAGATCCGGCTGCCAATGGACGTCTATCGATTTACTGAGGCGATCGTCGAACAGTTGGGCGCCGAGTGGTTGTCCATTTCCCTCGATCATGTCGCGCGAGTCGAGAGCTTTCCGTTTCATCACGCCGACCCGTTCGACCGGCTCCTCGTGGCCCAGGCACTATGCAACGATTTGACGCTGGTTACAGCCGATGATGCGTTGCGGGAGTATGGCGCAAAGATCCTGCCCGCCCGAGGGCCGTAAGTCAAAAGGCCCTACAGCAGCACCATGTTGTCTCGATGGATGATTTCGGGTTCGTCGATGTAGCCGAGGATGGCCTCGATTTCCGAACTGGGCCGTTTGGCGATGCGCCGGGCTTCGCTGCTAGAGTAATTGCATAAACCACGGGCGATCTCCTGGCCTTCGGCGCTGCGGCAGGCCACCACCGAGCCGCGCTCGAATTCTCCTTCTACGCTCACCACGCCCACCGGCAACAGGCTGCGGCCGGAAGTCAGCGCTTTCACCGCGCCTTCGTCCAGCATCAGGCTGCCGTCCAGTTGCAGGTGATCGGCGAGCCATTGCTTGCGCGCCGCAAGCGGCGGAATGCGTGCTTCCAACAATGTGCCCAGGGGTTCGCCGCTGACAAGACGAACCAGGGCATTGGGCTCGTGGCCGCTGGCGATCACGGTGTGGGCGCCACTGCGCGCGGCGCGGCGTGCGGCGCGCACCTTGGTGATCATGCCGCCCTTGCTGATGCCGCTGCCGGTGCCGCCGGCCATGGCGGTGTAGGCCGGGTCATCCGCGCGGCCATGGCTGACCAGTTGGGCGGTGAGATCGCGACGGGGGTCAGCCGTGTAGAGCCCGGCCTGATCGGTGAGGATGATCAGGCACTCGGCGTCGATCAGGTTGGCCACCAGGGCGCCCAGCGTGTCGTTGTCGCCGAATTTGATTTCGTCGGTGACCACGGTGTCGTTCTCGTTGATGATCGGCACAACACCGAGATCCAGCAACGCGGCCAGGGTGGAGCGGGCGTTCAGGTAACGCTTGCGGTCGGCGAGATCGTCGTGGGTCAGCAGGATCTGTGCGGTGTGCAGGCCGTGGCGGGAGAAGACGCTCTCGTACGCTTGCACGAGCCCCATCTGGCCAACCGCGGCGGCGGCCTGCAATTCGTGAATGGCTTTCGGGCGCGTTTTCCAGCCCAGGCGCTGCATGCCGGCGGCGATGGCACCAGAGGAAACCAGCAGGGTCTGACGGCCATCGGCATGTAGCTGCGCGATCTGGGCGGCCCATCCGGCGAGGGCGTCCAGCGCCAGGCCGGCGCCGTTATTGGTGACCAGCGCGCTGCCCACCTTGATGACCAGGCGGCGCGCATTGCGTACGACGGTTCTCATGACTCCTCTTGTTCTCCTTCGGCGAGAGGGGCGGAGTCGGGCAGGTCGGTGCTTGTATCCTCCGGTTCAGCGGGGGGCGACGCCGGTGCCGAGTTGGCCCTCTGGCGTTCCAGGTGTTCCATCACGGCAAAGGTCAGTTCGCGACATCCTGTGCCGGTCAGCGCCGAAATGCCGAAATGGCGTTCGACCGGTCCATAGCTTTCCACGAACGCGGCAACGCGCCCGGCGCGCTCCTCTTCCTGCAGCAGATCCAGTTTATTGATGACCAGCCAGCGCGGTTTGGCGTGGAGGGCGGGGTCGTATTTACGCAGTTCCTCAAGAATGGCGTGGGCGTCATGCTCAGGATCCGCCTCCGGGTCGAAAGGCGCGATATCGACGATGTGGAGCAGGAGTCCGGTGCGCTGCAGGTGGCGGAGGAACTGGTGGCCAAGGCCGGCGCCGTCCGCCGCGCCTTCGATCAGGCCGGGAATGTCCGCGACCACGAAACTCCGGCCGGTATCGACGCGTACGACGCCGAGATTGGGGTGCAGTGTCGTGAAGGGATAGTCGGCGACCTTCGGCCGAGCCGATGATATGGCCCGGATGAAGGTGGACTTGCCCGCGTTAGGCATGCCGAGCAGACCCACATCAGCCAATACCTTGAGTTCTAGGTGCAGGTTGCGCTGTTCGCCGGGCTCGCCGAGCGTGTATTGGCGCGGTGCGCGGTTGATGCTGGATTTGAAATGCAGGTTGCCGAGGCCCCC
>JBAWHH010000264.1:0-1571 GCA_049593715.1 Rhodocyclaceae bacterium | reverse complement strand
GGGGCAGGCTGCGCGGCGGCGCGGCGCGCCCGCTCGGCGGTGTCGCGCTTCTTCTGCTCCGCACGGGCTTCTTTTCTGGCGCGGGCCTCGTCCGCTTTGCGATCCTTTGCCCTTGCCGCAGCCTGCGGCTCGTCGGCGGACACCTGCCGAGCAGGCGTGGCGATCAGCGGCGGCGCTTCGGTTGGCTGGCCCGCGGCGGGAGGCGGAGCGATCTCCGCAGGAGGCGGTGCCGTCACGATGGGTGCCTGCGCCGGTGGAGGTACGTCAGGCGCCGGCACTGGCGGAGCAACAGCGGGAGTCTGGGCTGGAGGAGGAGCGGGCGATGTTGGCGCTTCCGCGATTGGCTTCGGCGCGATTGGGGCAGGTTTGGAGGAGAAAAGCCCTATCCCCGTGGTGGCGCTCCAGGCCAGGTAGACGATAACGGCGATTACCGCCATCACGCCGGTCACGAGACCAAGGCCAACACGACGGCCTTCCCCTGCAGGGGCAACGGGTGTCTTCCCCGGTTGTTCCCGCGCTGATGCGCTCACGGCTGGTTTCTCCACCGCGGTCATTGGCGGGGCGGCGGTGGTTCGGTCTTCCGTAGCGGCGGTTTCCGTGCCGCCGCGGGCCGGCGAGGCGATGATGAGGGTGCTGTCATCGTCATCGACCGGCGTCAGGTCCGGCATGGCCGTGCCGCACTTGCGGCAGAAGCGGGCAGTCGCTTTGTTGTCAGTTCCGCACTTGAGGCAACGTGGCATGGTGGTCCTCGGCCTGTTCCTGGATTGCGTCGATTATTTGCTCGCTCCGGCGTCTTTCATGGACTCGAGCTTGGCCAGGTCCACCGCCATTGCCGCATTCTTCAATGAATTTGCATCCACCTTGCTGCCGTTGGCTTCGACCAGGAAACGCTGGCCAACGACCAGCGCAAATTCTCCGGAACGATGGCTGCGGTTGTATTTTTCGTGGAACGGCCGGCCGTCGATCTTTCCGGTTTTCTCGTGTCCCTCGGCGGTTTCCTCGTCTGTCTCCACCATGGCCCAAGCGGCAAGGCCTGCCATTGCCAGTCCGGATCCGCCCATGTCGGTGATCTTGAGTTCCAGCGATCGGTCGGAATCATCGCCGTAGCGCCCCTCGGCCGCGGAAATGTTGAAGCCGCCCATGCCCGTTTTTTCGCCGCGGACGTCGTTGCGTCTCAGGCCGGCGAGCTCCTGGGGCAGCAAGGCCTTCAGTTCGCGGAAATCCACGGGTTCGCCCTTGCGTCCGCCGGACATCAGGGCCCCCAGCGTTTCGCCCGCCGCGGCAGCGGCTGCCGCCGTATCGCCGGATTTCTGGGCTGCCTCCATCTTCTTGCTTGCCTCTTCCATCTTGCGCGTCATTGCTTCGATCTGGTCTTCGCCGTCTTTCCCCGCCAGACCGCCCAGCACGGCGCCCGCCGGACTGGAGGGATCGAGCCGGGCGCCGCCGCCAATGGCCGGGTTGGGGATGAAAAGCTGTGTCACCATCGAGATGACGATGCCGGCGACGATTCCGAGAACCACCAGGAGCGCGGTGTAGCCGAGGGACTTCTCGCGCGGGCATTTCATCAGCAC